>NZ_FMMP01000019.1 GCF_900095725.1 Cellulosilyticum sp. I15G10I2 | reverse complement strand
TCGCTGAGTTATCATTACATGCAAGGATTGTATAACCCCATCCTTTATCCTTCATAAGCTTTTCAACTTCTCCAAATACACCTGCCCAGTAACTGTTTTCAAGAGACTGGATTGTAATACCCACTCTGAATTGTGAGTCTTTGGTATCTGTTTGTGCTGGTGCAGCAGCATCTTGCTTTTCAGTTGCAGCTGGTTGAGTAGGCGCAACTGGATCTTTTGTAGTACAACCTGTTAATCCCATTACCGCCATTACCCCACTAAGTAATAAAGCCATAAATTTTCTTTTCATTTTCTTTCCTCCCAGTATGTGTTTTTTTAAATATATAAACAGCAACTTGCCGTTTATTTCAAATAAGATTTTTACTGCCACTCAATGATCTATCCATAATCAGATTACTATCTATCTGCTTTAACCTTTAACTGCATAGTCCATTCCTTAATCATTTAATTTGATAACTACTTTCCCACTGCGTCTGTATTTATCATCCTCAAACACTTTTACACACTCTTCAAGTTCAACAATATCCGTAATAGTATCTCTGACATTTAATTTGCCTGATTCTAAAATGGCAATTGATCTTTCAAATGTATAAGGATTAATGAAAGAAGATGTCAGCTTCAATTCTTTCTTGAAGACTATGTCGGGCTTAACATGAAGTGCTTCATCTGGTCCTGTCAGTCCAAACATCATGACTGTAGCCCCTTTGCCTGCACACTTTATAGCGCTGTCGATTGTGTGAACCTTGCCTACACATTCAATAACTGCATTAATATTTTTACAATTCGCTTTGATCACAGCCTCAATGTCTTCCTCTAGCGGATTGATTGTAATGTCTGCACCTAATTTGAGAGCGAGTTCTCTTTTTTCCTCAACTGGTTCAGAGAGAATAATCTTACTTGCACCAGCCATCTTAGCCATCTGAAGCATCATAAGACCTATGGGCCCACCGCCAATGACGAGCACCTCATCACCAAGTTTAATATTGCACAAATCAATACCATGGAGACAACATGAAACAGGCTCTGTCATGGCTGCCGTCAAGGCATCCATCCCCTCTTTAAATTTAAATACCTGTTTTTCAGTAACCACAATATACTGTGCAAAACCACCATCGAATGTTGTCCCGATGCCAATAACATTTTCACAAAATTGTTCCATTGCATTTTTACAGTAATAACACTCACCACACATGTTATTGGGGTCTACTGTAACCACGTCCCCTATATTTACCTTTTTCACCTGAGACCCAACTTGTTCTACAGTACCGGAGAACTCATGTCCCATAATGAGCGGTGGCGTAACCTCAAATGCACCACCATCTCCATTATAAATATGTATATCTGTACCACAGACACCGCAGTATTTTATCTTAATCAGTACATCTTTTTCTCCGACTTCAGGTACTTTAACATCCTCAACACTGATATTTTGAGGACTGTGATACACCAATGCTCTCATATTCATAACAATACCTCCTCAAATAGTTTATAACTGATTAACGCTCTCAATTAACTTATTTATTTTCAAATTTCATTTCAATTATAGGTTTTGTAATTACATTTTATAAAACCATTTTTATAAACTCGTTTTATAAAATACTTTTTATAATATAATTTATAACATACCTTAAATTAATTGTCAACATATTTAAATAAAACATTATATTACTTATTTTTTAGTATAAATTGCACAACCGAATTTCTATCCACGATTTTTTAGTTAGCAATTGCTATTAGTATTGTGAAAAATTATACAATAACAAACAATTAATTCTAAGTTATACAATAAATATTTTTCATATTTTTGAAGGCATTTTGTGTAAATCATTTTTGATGGATGAAATTAATTTTATATTTGTTACCTGTCTTTATTGAATAGCTATTACACTTAAAATATAGGACTTGACCTCCGTATCGTAAAGTTAAAGAAAAAGAGTTATGGCTACTTCTACAAGTGACACAATTGCAAATCCTTTAAATTAAGGGCATTTTAACAACACATTGTTTTTTTCAGAAAAATCATTCACTGTATACAATAATTAAACCATTACAAATTTTAAGATGTATCACCTAATATTGATTAAAATCCAAGTAATATCAGCTTTATCATTTTAAAAAACATATAACACTTTTATAGTTCCCTACAGATATAGGAATTATTCAAAGCAAAAGATCATTTTTCTTAAAGTCATCCCCCGTCGCCTAAGGACAAAAATCCAGATAAAAAAATAGTTTAAATTCTTCTCTAAGAATTTAAACTATTTTTTTATCTGGATTTCGTTTTTCAAAGGCTGCCTATCGGCAGTACAGCACTCTATGTTTGACAGATTTTTCACAGATTTTATGAGTTTTGAGAGACTTTTGTGTGCTTAATAATCAAAATATCTTTTCGTTATTAGACATCAAACTACATATTTTAACACATTTCGACTACACCGTAATTTTAAAAATTTTTTTCTTTTATTTATTTATGTCCATTTCTTCAACCTATGCAATCCTAATTATTCTAATATTTAATGACTTGGTTCTTGGTTCTGGGCAGAATAACCATCATTTCTAACATCACTCATATCCGGGCGGCTATCTTTTAACTCAACCTTGCTCAGTTTTTTGACTATTCCATAAGGCTCTTTTAATGAAAGTTTATCTCCTCTTCCAGAAATAACCCATAAGACTTTATAACCTCTAGGTTTAATCTGCAATTTATCTTCTCCTTTGCCATCTGTAAAATACACCAGCAAATTATTTTTGTGCTGGTTCACATACTCAAACACTGGCGTAAATTTAGTGCCGCCCCTTATTCTCATTCTATCCTTTAGATCCTTGATAGACTTCACTAGATAAACACGTCTAATTTGATTATCACATTCAATAATCGTTATCTTATGATTGTAATTTTTGACGATATTAAGAACTTCTTTCATAGCTTGCTTAAATTCTTCATCACTCATACTACCGCTTATATCAAGTGCAACAGCTATTTCTGCTTTATGATGCCTAAGCTCACCTCTTAAATCTAAGCGATCAGGCTGTCTTCTACTTCGTCTTGTCGTGGTCTTCTTTTTATTACTCTCAAGTATTCCCATTAAGCGATCGAGGTATAAATGCCAAGGCAATTCACCCTTGTTTTTTTTAAGTGATGCTATCATTCCTTCTAGGTGGGCCGGTATTTTCCCCCTTTGCGCATTATCAAAAAATTTTTCTGTAAACTCTTTAATTGTTTTTTCATCCACCTCATCGGCGTATTCCCAAATATCATGCGTTCTCTCTTGGCTATACTCCGTTTCTATGGTAGTATTTTGATCACTATCATCCTCTTCGCCAGTTTCATCCTCTTCCATCAAATCTAGTTCAGTTTGAATCTTTTCTACATAATATTCAAAAGTTTCATAGGGCTCAAGTTTTAAAGCATATTTAATATTTACCCGCTCTAAAGTCGTCGCATAGGGTGGTAGATGATTTAAATATCCGTTGACTACTATATCCATTGCCATATTAATGGCGAGAGTACTATATCTGCCTTTTAATGCTTTTGCTCTTATGAGATGTAATGATAATATATGGTGGATTTCATGTTTAATGGTACTTGCCATCTGTTTTATATTAAGTGTTAAAAATAGGATGGGATTAAAATAGATAACATATTTAGCTCCTTTAAAATTCACAGCACTAGGGCTCGCTATATCAAATCTTATCTCCCGCGACATTTGAAATAAAAAATAGCCATAAAAATTATCTTTTTCTTCCATAAGGCTTAAATTAACTTTATCTACAAGACCAAAAAACTCACTCTTAAAATCCTGTGGACTCTCTATCTCAATTTTCTCCCCAGCACGGTTTGTTTTTAACATAGATACAGTATTAATCATTTTATTTGCTTTTTCATAAAGTGCTCTTGCTTGTTTATCAAAATAATTTTCCATAACTTATTCCCTTATTAACTTATAAGCTTCAAAATATAACGCTACAAACGCTTCGTTTTCTATAGCTCTTTTATAGACTTCACTATAACTGTTTTTAATATCCTTCATAATGCCTACCATGAGGTCTACTGGGTACGTTTTTAAAAAAACAATCAATCTACTGATACAATCACTTGGCTCATCTTCATGATTTTTTAATTCTTGTTCTAATCTTTTTAGGATATTGATTGCAGATAGATACAGCCTTGTATGACTTTCACTCTTTACTCTTTCTGAAATAACTTGACTTGGTGTATCTCCTAAAAAAACATCTTCATAAGCTATTAATGGATTATAATCCGCTTCAACAAAACTCATAAACTCCTCTGCAATAACCTTGCCTACATTGCCTCTTATAACATTTAAAAATACAGCTCTTGGTATTGAATCTTTATTTTCTTTATACATTTTATAGGCTTTAGAAATTCTTTCATAACTCCTTGGTGTTGCATTTATATCCTCTTCATTTTTTTTATTCAAATACTCCGGGAAGGTTGAAATAAACGCTACCACCTTTTGTTCAATCTCTGCATCCATTGCCCACTGCAGCCACCCTACAGCGTCACTCTCCATATCTAACCATACAAATCTATTTTCTTGAGCGGGATCCATATCAACAACCTGATAATCAAAATCCAAACCATATTTACTTGAAGGATTCATGGCTGCTAAAATCTTTACATCATCATGTAACCTATACCCATTAATTTCTCTATTTAATACTAAATTCATTAGTTCTTGCTGTACTGTATGCTCACAACGATTGATCTCATCTATAAATAAAAGAACGGTTTGCCCTTTAACTATTACTTCATCAATTTCCTTTAACTTGTTATGAACAGCATATACGGTTGTCTTCTTTTGTATTATATCGCCACTTGTATTAACTGTACTATAAGATTCTACAGTCGGCAGCCCACCTATTTCACCTTCTTTAAGTAAATTGCCATCAATAACAATTAAATGCCAACACTTTTCTTTAGCTATCGCCTTGGCTAAAGCTGTTTTTCCTATACCGCTTTCACCAACTATTAAAGGTACTTCTCCGGTAGATAATACTAAGTCAACACTTTTTAACGTCTCTATAAAATTCATTCTGACTCTCCTATATCATCTTTAGCTTTTCATCTACAGCTATTTTTTTTGCCTTTTTGCTACCATATTTATCAATAAACATAATCTTATCTATAGGCATAGTTTTACTCTGCCTATCTATGGTACTGCAATTTAAAAAGTCTCTTATATATTTTTCTTCAACATCTTCCTTTGATAAGACTTCTTTTAATGCTTTTTCTACTTCCTCTTTGGATACTTCTCTTATAATATATTTAATCACTAAAATATTTGCTTTTAAAAACTCTAACATTTTATGTTTATCTAAGTGAGTTATGAATTTGATAGCCCCTTCATTATTTTTAACAGCCATCATTTCTACATGCAGACTCGGTGAACTTAGGTACCTCAGTGCCTCATAGCTTATTTTAATAGCTTCTTCACTAACACTTTCATAAGGCTCTTTGATGTACTTTATTGCGTCATAATTTTTCCTTACAGCTAATAATTGTAACTCTTCGCTTGGGTTTTTAATATGCCTAATAGCCCATCCAGCTTGATTTATGGCTAATTTCATAACCTTATCAGTTGGATTTTTAATATACTGCAAGCTGCTCCATCCGCCACTTACAGCTTTTATCATCATCTCCTCTGTTGGGTTATTAATAAATTTAATGGCTCTTGTATTATTATCTATAGCTAACTCTTCCATCTCTCTCGTTGGATTGTCTATGTATTCTAATACAAGTCCGTCTCTTTCTATAGCCAATAGCTTCATCGCATCTGTAGGATGACTTATCGTTTTTATACTTGCAGGATTGATCTTTATGATTTCAATAAGTTTTGCTTCTTCCATGCTATCCCTTCTTTTCTATTGTATAAATAGTTAGTTATCTGCTATTTCTGTTGCAGATAGGTTAAAACCTCTAAACCAATAAATCTTTCTTCTCTTAATTTTACAACGTCTTTCAAAAGATAGTCTTTCTATTGCGCTACGTTTATAGTTTAGCACCTTTATATGGAATTTTACAGATTAACTTTGTACTTTATGGCGAGAGTGCTGATTGGCACCCCGCTCATCATTAAATGTAAAAAAGTGTGGTGTTTATGCTGCGTTACAATAACCTACTTAAAAGCATTGTTTTCCAAGCCACTCGGTCATTGTGTGCTCTCTTATTAAAAAGCTTTTTTCTTCATATTTTCCCAGAATAATTTCATCAGTAATCTTCCCATCTGATAAAAATATCACACGCCCTGCCCTGGCTGCAACTTTTGCATCATGCGTAACCAGCATGACTGTAGTTCCTCCAGCATTAATCTCATTAAGAATATCCATAATTTCCTTTGTTGCACCCAAGTTAAGCGCTCCTGTAGGTTCATCAGCAAACAAAATAGCCGGATGGTTTATTAATGCACGGCATATTGCCGCACGCTGAAGCTGTCCTCCAGAAACCTTCTTGATATCATGATCTGCTATTTCGTAAATCCCTGTTCTTTTCATGAGTTTTTCTGCATAGGCATTTATATTTTCCCGACTGTCCCTCTTCGCTTTAAATCCTGGAAGTACAATGTTATCACGTATTGATAGAGTTTTAAGCAGATGCGACTGTTGGAATATAAATCCCATTCTTCTAAGCCGTATGTTACTCATCGTCTCATCATCAATATTTGAAATGTCTTCTCCATCAAAGCTTATTTTGCCCTTGGTTGCCCTGTCCATGCCGCTAATGTTATATAAAAGTGTAGATTTTCCTGAACCTGACTGCCCCATGATTGCCACGAATTCTCCGAACTTAACTGTAACGTCAATTCCCTTTAAAATCTTTATGTTATCAAATACCTTACATAATCCTTTTGCTTGTAAAATAGTCTCCATCACTACATCTCCTATTCATTAATCAGAGCAATGATATTATAGGCTCTGATCTGTCTCGTACTTATCCATGTCATGCCTGATGCCACCGCAAAAAGCACCACAGGTAATATGATAAATGAGGCCCATGGATTGATGATGAATGTTATGCTTGATATGCCAAGCCCCATGCTATCAAAAACCCTACTTACAATGCCTGCCCCAAGTATATTGGCAAGAAGTGTTCCAATAAAAAGTCCTGCAATTGACACCATGCCGATCTTATAAAGATACTGTTTTCTCACATCAGAATTTGTAAAGCCTATAGCCTTCATTGCTGCAATTTGAGAGGCATCTCTTACAAGTCTTAACTTCATGAATAAAACGATGATCAGTGCTACAAGCAGTATACCTATCACCAATACTGCAGTTGCAACAGCTTCTATCTGCCTAGAAACACCGCCCAATGTTTGATTGATGAATTCCTCCATGGGTTCAATGTCATAACCTACGCCTAGCACGTCACGCCACTGAGCAGCTTTTTCTCCTGCATCTATGCCCTCAGCAAGATTGATTGTAAATTGGTACTTCTTTGCTTCTGCTTCTAAAAAACTGTATAGCGCCTTTGCTGTATAGCCACCACTTGTCACATCCTGATAAATACCAGAAACAACAAATTCCTTCAGCCTGTCATTAAAGCTTAATAGGATGCTGTCCCCTGTATTTTTGCCTAACGCATCTGCATTAAGCTTTGAAAGGGCAATCTCATTTTCTATTAAAGGCGCCTTCCCCTTAAGATACTTAAGTTCTTCACCTGCATGCTGCCCACAATCAATATGAAGATTCATCCATTCATTCTCAGCATTAATTGCTTGGACGCGCACTCTTCTAAACGCCTTATAGCCTTTAATGCCAGCATCTTCCTGAAGAACTTTCTTAACGTTTTCATACCTGCCTTCTAGATTTTCTCCTGAATCAATCTCTATGAGTAGATCATCTATGGAACTTCCCATATAAGCAATAAATGCCTTGGATTTCATAGTATTTAAAAGGTTCATAGGAACAATCATTATCCCCGAAACGATACACATAACCACAAAAATAATTATAAATTTGTTAAAATGATGAAACGTCTCCCTTACACTTATAAGCAGGTTAACTGACATCTTCTCAGACTTATAAAGTCCATCCCGTGCATGTTCCTTTTTACCAAAACCTCTTCCCGTTACCAGTGCATCTACAACTGTCATCGTCTTAAGTTTCTTAAGAATATTCTTACAGTAATGGTTAGTTATGAGATAAACAAACAAACATGCTGCAATAGGGAATCCAAGCGTAAGCATTGAAACTGGCTGCCTGCCAAATGTTCTTCTAATATGTTCAGTAAACACGTTTGACAAGATAAGTGCAAGTGCATAACCTGTGACAATGCCTGCTGCTACCATTATTTTATACTTTCCAAGATACAGATTTCTGATAGTCTTATAGGACATTCCTATAGCCTTCATTGTACCGATTTCACTGACTTCTTCTTCTATGACAGCCATCATAGTGTACTTAATGCACATGAGTGCCACCATGACAAGTAATATGCTTACAAAAATTAAAACCATCGCCATCATAAGATCCGTAAGTGCACCTAAAAGAAATATCATTGTGTAAGTAACGGCCTGCCCATCCTGAGGAAGACCTGCTTTTTCATAAGCGCTCTGATAGGCGGCAGCCTGTGATGAATCCGCGAAATAGACTTCTATGAGATATTCCTTTTCTCCCAGATTTCCAAAAAGTTCATTGAAATCCTCATCGCTTATCAGCAGTCTTGTGGAAGAACAAAGTGTGGAGTTCATCTGAGCATCATGCACAAAAGCTGTAACCTTAAATGCTTTTGTTATACCGTTGCTTTTTAACTGGACTGTATCTCCAAGATTTATGTCATAAGCATCCAAAAGAATAACAGGCATACCTATCTCACTTTTATTAACCTTTATGACATTTCTATTCTCATCAAGCAAAAGATCATATGCTTTATTCTGTTTAACAAGACTTATATCCAGCCTGCAGTCTGATAAAGTCAATACATTATCTCCATAGATCTTAAGATCATCCCCATAAACATTTATCATAGGGAGCGTCTGCCATGCTGTAATACCATCATAGGATGCATTAAATATATCAATTGCACCCTGGTTTATTTCTCCCTTATGCATCTGAAGAAAATGTGGTGGCTTTGCTGTTTTGTACATTCCCGTCATGGAAGTTATAAGTTGCGTCACAACTATAGTTGCTGCCACCACAAGACCTGCTGCAAGTGTCATGAACAAAAATAGGGCCACATTACCCGCACAGTTTCTTTTAAAATCATTTCTTAACATTTTAAAGTTTATGTTCACACCCCGCCCTCCTACCCATATTATCATAAATTTTTTCATAATCATGCCCCCTAGCATCTTATAGATTGCTTAACGCCATAAAACGTTATCCCCAGTACTGTTTTGCCATATTCCAGAAAGTCTCCTCACGAACGCCAAGCATTTTCTCAAGCAGTGCCACCAGTGCTCTTAAAGTCATCTGCTGCTGTTCTGGTTTAGCCTGAAAAATTCCTTCATCTAAAAGCACGATTGATGATGTTAAGAAAATTTGCATATACTGCACAGGAAAATCTGATTTAAATAGGCCCTGATCAATTCCCTCCTCAACAACTTTGGCAAGTATTGGTGTAACTATTGTTACCATTGAAGTTAGGGATTTTTGATGCATAAGTGCATTTTCTGGCTTGTGAAGTTCTTCTAGAAGCTCATGATCTTCTTCGCTTTCAACCCTCATGGAAAGGATTACATTTAGGATCTTCATCGCAGGTGAAAATGCTGGATTAGCTGCTGCCTCCCTGGCCCTTTGAGCAGCTGTTTCAGTAACCCTGTCAATGATTGCATCCAGCACCTCTTCCTTAGACTTAAAATAATAATAAAACGTCCCCTTTGCTATACCTACTGCATCAAGAATGTCATTGACCGTACATTTGGCATAACCTTTCCTCCCAAATAATCTTCCTGCAGCATCTAGAATATCGTTTCTTCTTGCGTTATATTCCTTACTACCCTTCATATTGACAACCTCTTTCTCTATATGAAATCAAAAAACTTTATTTACTTGTTTTTTAGTTTATAGACTGTCAGTCTATAAACTTTATACACTGTATTTTTTTATTTGTCAATAAAATTTTCTGAACATTATATGTATTTTTAAGAAATCGAATTTTAACTCTCCCCTAATTTATTTTTGGCCTTCATTACACACCTTGACCAACCTAATAACCTTTATAGCAAACCCACAATTAACATAGTTGAAAATCCTAAATAATAAATAGCTTATAATTTATCACATATATGTAGTGGTATCATATACTAATTATTGTAATCACACCGAAAGGAGAAGAAAAAATGGCCTATTTAAATAGGAGAAATCCCACTCCCCATACTAACTCTTCTCAAAAAAATTATTCAAATACTAAATATCAAGGTTATAAGCAACCATACACCAATTGTTACAGAGGTTCCCAAAATGTCCAAAATGACTCTGAACAACTAAAAGATCACGGCCCTTACCCTTATGCTGTTAATATAGAAAAGATTACAAAAGATAATGATGCATTCCGAACCACCTTATGGACAGGCGAACATTTGCAGCTTACTTTAATGAGTCTTCTGCCAGGCGAAGATATTGGCTTAGAGATACATGAAGATGTAGATCAATTTATACGTATAGAAGAAGGCAGCGGTATTGTTATGATGGGAGACGATAAGGATATGCCTAGTTTCCAACAAGCTGTATCTGCTGACTATGCCTTTATCATCCCAGCAGGTACATGGCATAATCTTGTTAATGTAGGTTCAACCCCCCTTAAACTCTACTCGATCTATGCACCACCACAGCATCCATTTGGAACTATCCACGAGACAAAGGCTATAGCCGAAGAAGCAGAAGACCACCACTAGAAGTGAATTAAACTAAAAAAGATGACTTCTGTAGATTGCAGAAATCATCTTTTTAATGCTATATAGACTTTTTTCAAAATGTCCCTTACAAAGGGTACACTTTATATTTATTTACTCAGAGGCTTTTTACTATTCGTAAAACATTGAGGAAAAGCTCATGATTGGTATCAGTCTAGCATCTCCTTGTTCAAGTATAGATACAGGGAAAGTTTCACACTTGTTACCATGTCCTTCCACGAATTCTACCTTAAAACTAAAATCATCACAAGATAGTATTCTGCCCATTCTCCAAACCTCAACATTTTCCATTGTCACAGGATCAATTTCAGAACATTTAATTTCCACTTGATCATCTACCTTCATGAAATCACGCTCCTTTGTGAGATTATACCACTAACCGCCGTTCAACTGTCAAGGCCTTATCAAAAGCCAATTTTATCTATTCTCACTTCTAGGAGCGCAGCAGACCTTTCTGCTACTTTACACTATCTGCCAAAGTCACATCATAAGGCATTTCAGTTTGACTTTTTCGTTCCGTTACCAGGAATTACGTTAAATGGTGAATCAGCCCCTTGGGGAATGACTGAACCACCTTTAAACGGGTCAGGATTATTCGAGTCTTCACCGTTATTATTAGAGCCACTTTGTCCTTTAATCAAATAACCTTTTTGTTCAAGCCAGTCGTAAAATTTATCCCTTTGTTTAGGACCAAGCCGTATCCATTCGGCAATCGCTTGGTTCAAGTTTTGTTCAGCGTTTTCTCCTATGCTTAGCACAGGCATTTTGCCGTCAAAAATGCCCAATATGTTTTGTCTTACTGCAAACAGCGTTCTGAGTCTGGTCTCTATATCCATATCTACCGCAAAACCAAATGACATTCTCGTTAATAGACCATCCCTCATAAACCCCTGGACGATTTTGGTATATTCTGCTTCTCTGTTTTTAATGTTGACTTCATTAGCCTTACGTTTATCAAATGTCTTTTTAAGATTAGCCGAAACCTCTTGATCAATTTTAGCGCTCAATGTTTTGTCTTTATACACGTCATTAATAGAAATTCCTCGTTGAGCAGCATATGCCTGTTTTGCCTCAAGTTGCATTCTCATTAACGCAGGTCCTATTTGCTGCAGTAAAGTATTCCAGTCATCAGTACTAACGAAACCATACACACCATTACCCACCATTTTGTTGTAGCTTTTGTATGCATACTCGATCTCTGAATCTCTCCATGTATTAATGCCTTTGCTTATGGCTTCTTTAGTAGCTGTAAACGCTCTCCCAGCAGGAAAATAGTTCACAAACGCCAAAGAAAGCTCTTCCGCCCCACCTTTATAGTTGCCATCATAAACTTTTATCAATGCTTTACCTACGCCTGTTGCAGCTGCCGCACCTTTGCCCGCCAGATTAGTTAAATACTTGTCGCCTCCTTTATATTTCATAATGAGGGCATTTGCCGCCATTTCTCCGCATTTCGCGGTATAAGATACGACATCACCTCGTTCGGCGCTTACTATAAGTGAGGCGAAATCATTTTCTGATATGACAGCCCTTATAAGCTCTCCCTGAGCAGTTGCGTCTGATAAGCCCATTTTCTCAAAAGCTATCTTGAACGTATCCTGTATATTTTCCATAACCAACGTTCGATTATTTTTATCCGCCCATTGCTGAACTGCCATTTTTTGCACATACAATTTAACTTTCTCTTGTTCTGTTAGCTTCAGTGCACCATAGGTTGAAAAGTGGGATGTGCTGAATTTAACAATTCCCTTTCGCAAGTCGGCGATCTGAGGGAATATATAGTCCCAGCCCTTTCCTGTCCAATAAGCTGCCACATAATCATCCATGTTGGCGTCGGTTATTTTAACATCTGCTGGAAGCTTCATCGTTATTGTAACCGGCTGTTTAAGCCTTACTGGCTTTCCGTCTCCTGATGTAATCTCAACAACTGAACCCAAAACATGAGAGCCTTCTGACTTATACTTGGAGTTATTATTGGGTATATTTACTTTGACTTGTGTGTTTTTAGCAAAAGTGTTAGCTGGAATAGCAACTGACCATTGTGTTTTTGATAGATCTCCTATCACATTCGCTTTACCTATATCAATATTCTGATTAAGTGTGATGGATTGATTTTTTGTTGATGGTGTCGTTTGTGTTGGTGTTGGTGTTAGTACAGTTTTTTCGCTATTAGCCTCATAACCTCTTATTTCAATAAATCCTTGCCCACCTGACTGGCTGTTATATGACCATCCGCTTGTGTCACTAACTGTAACCCCGTAAACGGTGTTGTCGCTTGCTTTTAATGTAATATTCGGAAACACATCCCAATAAGCGTTCTTAACCCCATTTTGACCAGTTCTTCCCACTGCCTTCCAGGGTCCGTAGACATTACCCTTTTCATCAGCAAGTGCAATCTGACCTGGTGTCTTCTCTTCATTAATATAGTGATATGTGGTTATAGATGTTATAACAATATCTTTCTTAATCGTAAAGCCAGTGTACTTACTGCTAGGTCCACTATAAACTTTATAAATATTAAAATTCGAGTAAATGATATCATAATCATAAATCGAATCTTTGGCATAAATTTCAGGGGGAATAAAAATAATCTGCCCTAATACCAAAATGCATGTAAGTACCAATAAGATCCATTTTTTCATACTTAACGCCTCCATATCTTGTTATCAGACTTCTACTATGACTATTAATTTACCATCTTCATTTCCTTTTGTTTCAGCATTTTATTCTAATTCAGCTAAGCATTTAAAACGTAATGACAGGTGCAATACTTTCCTGCTCAGTAATGTTAAAATAAGGTAGTTCAATAAATCCAAATAAGCCTGCTGGGATGTTAGCTGGAAAAGTGACAACGTTGCGATTGTACATCATAACCGTATCATTATAAAACTGTCTGTACATAGCAATTTTTTGTTCTAATTCACTCAGTTGTATTTGCAGATTAAGAAAATTTTGGTTAGCCTTAAGATCGGGGTAACTTTCAGCTACCGCAAAAATCCTGCCCATAAGCGGCCCCAACTCCCCAGAAGCTTCAATGACTTTCCCTGGCGTTTTTTGCTGTTAAAAAATTATTTCTTGCCTGAATAACCTTTGTAAGGGTTTCCTGTTCGTGCTTTGCATAGCCACTTACAATGTTCACAAGATTAGGCACAAGATCAGACCGTATTTTTAACTGAACATTGATTTGCCCCCAGCTATTTTCTACTTTTATTCTCCCCTTTTGCAAGCTATTATAGGCAAAAATCATCCAGATAAAGACTAAAAATAAAGGTACCATAATAGCCAAAATAATCATTTCAAATCCCATTAAAACAACCTCCCTCTTCTACATATTTTAAAATCAGTCACTGCTTCCACCAGAAAAACCTCCTGAACCTCCTCCGCCTGAATCTCCACCACTTGAAAAACCTCCCCCATTACCGTTGCTGGAGGATTGACTCAGATTGGATACCACATTTTGTGCATCCGTAACCGCACTTTCAAAAGATGTGGTTAAATCTCCCAATAGGTAGGATTGATTGGTGTTATAGCTAGACATCGTATAAAACATATGCATATTATTATCATTTAAATAATTTTGGTCGTCCAGCTGAGGGTATTTTAGTTTGAGCTTTTTCAAGACTTTTTCAGCAACACCCAGGGCTGTTGCATAAACTAAATAACGTTCCCACATAAATAGCTCTGGCAAATCCTTTTCTTTAAAGAGTGTAAAATCTTTTAAAAAATTGTAAAACCCTTGCCACAAAGATAAATTGTTTTCACCCATTTGATTCAGTCTACCAGGCTTCTTACTGATATTCATTGAGATGATAAACCCAATAACTAGGCTTACTAAAACCCATACCATGGCTGCTGTTGTGGGGCTAGACTTATTATTTGCGATAAAGACATATGCGCCAATTGCACCTATAAGCATAAAAACTGTAATAAATGAAAACTTGCCCTCTTCCTTTTTATTCAGCTCATACCCGTACTTAATCCACAATTTTTCAGTAGCAGATGTCACACTTTTTAGCATGACTGAGGTTGCGGCAAAATTGTTTTTATTTTTACAAAACTGTCTGATTTGATTCACTGTAACCTTGTTATCTTTTCCAACTGTTTTAAACATAAAATGCATAAGTGTAGCCTCTAACCCTGTAACCTCTGCCCTTTCAATTTTTTTTGGGCTTGGTGTTAAAACAATTTCACTTTTTCTGCCCCTATACTCATAACAAACGTCAATCATTTTTCTCTGAATTAAGTCCACAATAGTTGCGGAAATAGCTTTGGGTAAATGATTGTTTTTATCATAATAATAAAACAGTTTATGCATAATGGCTGGTGGAATATTAAGGGGAATATCCCTATAATATTGAGGCATCATTTCAGGTGTGATCCTCCTATACAGTTTCCGTTCCTTTAGTCTCACTGCAAGGGGAATACTCATTATTACAACGGAAGCAAAAAATCCTAAAATGGTTGATAGGGCCCTATTTCTTCTTTCTTTATCCTCTTTTTTTGCCCCATTTGTTTCATCACGTATAACATTGCCCTTCATCTTAAAGGATTGTACATATTGGCAATCCTGAAATAATTTATCAGACATTAAAATCCTAGCTTCAACATAATTGTATTTAGGCGGATTTTTTATAGAGAGTAAAACGTTTTTATCCTCATGATCAAATTCAATCTTGCCCTGACCTGCTCCATGCCCCCATATGAGAGTATTATCTCTTTTTGCCCCAGTAACCATCTTTATTTTTGCAGACACCCTCCCAATCTTCATATCATTTGACTCTGATAAAAATTTATGGAAGTAAACAGCACAATCCTCATATAAAACAGTTGTTTGTTTTTGTTTAAATGCGATGGTAAAGGTGCGTTCTTCTTTTTCGGCTCGCATGTAGAGCTGTAATTGGGTTTTATTGCCTTGTTTTGTATAATAATAGGTATTTTCTGGTCGACTACTATCAAAATCGCCCAAAAGTGTAAAAGCCTTTCCATTTTCACTCACAACTAGATCTGAAATGTCACCATCAAGCTCAAAGGTCACTCTTGAAAACCTACCTATTTTGTAGTTGTAGGACACATCCATTACGACCTTAGCATCACCGTCCGCTAACATTTTAACCTCATAATGAAGACTGTCAAAAGAGTAATACCGATACGCCTTGTCTGTTATAAAGCTAATAGCATTAAAACCTGTTATATTATGAATAACACCCACAAGCGTCAATAAGCCTATGAAAATCAAACAAGTGTATAAAAAGAATTTTCTGATCATCAAACCACTTCCTTTCCATCGCTTATTGTTTAGGTCTTGTGAATACGAATTCTGGCTGTCCCACAATTTGTATGGCATCAACATCTATGCGCTCAAGCCGCTTGAGTGTTACGCCACTAAAGGTGTAGCCTTCCTCCTTAACTTTAATTGTCTTTAAGCATTTCTAACGTTACAGTTACATCACCTTCTGGGTCACCTATTATAAGCTTGCCTTCTCCTTGTAATTTTCCATTTTTCATTGCAAGCCTAACTGAAATCGTGTCATCTGTCGGAAACTTAACATAAAGTATGTTTTTTTCAAGTCTCGCCGTAATTGTAACGTCTTCTATGCCCTCTATGCCTTCGGTATCAAGTTCCTCATCAAACAATTCATCTGGGGGGAAATTAATGATAAAGTTTGTGTCATCAATGGGTGTTACGATCCATATCCATTCTTCCTTATGGCTATATTCGCCATCATCATATAGTCTTACTTGCCACTGCCCTTCGATGTCATGCACAGTTAATTCGCTGCTCAGTCCATCTATCCCCTTTTCGGTTTCTTCTATAAAACCTTCCTCTTCATAAATGTCTTGTTCTAAAACTTTTTCTGGTTGGGCTTCCTCTCTGTATGTTTCTTTTGTATATGTCATATCACTTTTTTCGTTTTTTCCTTCTAATGCTAAAATGATAATTGCACTTAAAATGATAATTGCAATGACAATTATTCCTATCATTTCAAATAGTTTTCGATTAGGCGCTTTAGCCTTAGGCAGCCGTGTCATTTCGTACGGTGACTCAATGTGTTGGTTATTACTGTATTGAATATCATTCTCTTGAGTATTGTTATCTTGAATGTTTTTATCTTGATTACTATGAGGTTCCAGTAAATGAATCGACTCCCCGCACCGAGAGCAAATCAATGCATGACCTGGTAAGCTCGCCCCACAATTTGGGCAATACATAAACATCCCACCCTTCTATAAATTAGCTGATTTTTGTATTGTTCTTTACGAAAGTCTTGATTTTATCATAATCATCATTTTCACAAAAGATTGTTATATGATCTAAATAGCCTGATTTTACAACGATAATCCTTTTATGATCAAAATATTTTATTTTGATAACCTTTTTCCATGCTATAAACTCATCTTGTCTTGCATTTGCTAAAACGCCTGCGCCGGCATAGGTAGGCTTCCCCGAAAAAATCCCACTAAAGAACAACAAGGTGTTAATAATGTTGTTTTTCTTGCGCTGCTTTTCTTGGTAAGCGCAACGCACTCCTTTTTTATTCATGATATATTTAACATCATAAGTTCCGCCATAAACGACTTGAATAAAAATAAACGTTAGCAAAAGTGTTAAAGCTACTAATAGTGCACCATAATAGCCTTTGATATAAATGAGATACATAAGCAATGTTCCAAAAGGAATACCTATAGCAAACATCAATTGCCTGAGAATAAGGCTATTTTTAAAAATAGGAATACGTATTTCCCATACCATTTCTTTTAAATCATTCATTTTATCCCTACTTCCCTTCAGCTCTTCATGCCACTTTTTATTATTATATAGCCAAATTTTATGAATAGCATGAATTGTGACACATTTGTCATTGCTAAAAGTGTCACGGCTTAGTATAATAAAAATTATTTTAGTACTACTATGATTGGAGATGATTTATGAATTTTAAGGACAAAATTAATCTCATATCTGATGTATACGATTTGACAAACACACAGCTTGCTAGGATAGCGGATATTGATCCCTCTATTATTAGCCGCTTCCGCAGTGGCAGCAGAGTTCCAACCAAAGCAAGCAAGCAGCTTGTGAAAATTTGTAATGCAATCGTGATCCACTCAAAAGAAATAGAACGCGAAAAACAACTCTATGAAATTTGTTCGTATCCTGAGAATACTACAACCTATAGTCTTTCAGAATGGCTTTTTAGATGGTTACTAAGTGACTTTGATTCAGATGTTATAAGTTCTAAAGTCCAAAAAGAAACTCAAAAGATAACCTACAAGTTCTTTGCGGATAAATTAAATGCCTTGATGAATCTTCTTGATATTTCTAATATTCGCCTGGCAAATGCTGTTAATGTCGATTCTTCCTTAATAAGCAGATATAGAAACAGATCCAGAATTCCTTCTGGGGAAGCTGCTGTAAGAGCTATTTGTCATTATCTATATAAAAGAGCTGTTCATAGCAATGCCCTAGATGAACTATGCAATTTAATAGACTTGTCAAATACAATTGATAAAAAGGATAGTCATGCCGTCATTGATTCTTTATACGCATGGCTTAAAGATGCTGATAAAGAAGAAAGTCTTCAAATACTAGACTCCTTTTTAGAAAATATAGACTCCTTCACACTTGAAAATATCTCTCATTTGCCGCCACTTCAAGCAGTTGTGCCACTTGATATATTAAACGAAGCTACAACATGCTATTTTGGCACCGATGGTCTACGGCGTGCTGTTATTAGATTTCTAGGTTCACAAGCAATGGAAAAGGAGCCCGGTACTTTGACCCTTTATTCAGATCAAAACCTAGAGTGGTTAACGTCTGACCCTAGTTTTGCAAGACAGTGGCAAGCATTAATGATTTATACACTAAAAAGCAAAAAGCGGTTAAAAATTATTCACAATGTCAATAGAAATTTAAATGAACTACTTGAATCTATTAGCAAGTGGCTGCCTTTGTATATGTCAGGCTTGATTGAGTCTTATTATTTTGACAAAGCCTCCAATAGTCACTTTGCACACACTATGTTTATTGCATCCAAAAAAGCTGCAATCGTTGCAAGCTTTGTACGAGGAACAGAAGACAGCGGAGAGTATCACTATATTACAAACGAAAAAGTGGATTATTACGAAAAACAGTTTTCTGCGCTTGCTGCACAATCAAAGCCTTTCGTAAGAATGTTTATGCCGGGTGATTCGAAGGGCTTGTTATTTTTGCAAAAA
Organism: Cellulosilyticum sp. I15G10I2; assembly: GCF_900095725.1. Lineage (NCBI taxonomy): Bacteria > Bacillati > Bacillota > Clostridia > Lachnospirales > Cellulosilyticaceae > Cellulosilyticum > Cellulosilyticum sp. I15G10I2. The sequence goes on along the minus strand of NZ_FMMP01000019.1, from coordinate 129,005 downwards.
GAAATGCTGAGCGTCCAAGGAGAAACCAGAAAGCTATTATCATCACTTTCGATCGGCACAATGTCCAAAGCACTATTTAATAAAATTATTAGAAGATCAGGTCTTGATGAAAAAACAATTGAAAAAATGGTTGAATATCATAGTACTCAGCAACTTATTCTGCAAAAAGCATTACAGTCAGGCATTGTCAGTGAGTACGTTTACTTGCCTCATGACACATTTATTTCAGATACTAAAATCCCTCTTAATGTTGGAGATATGTTCTTAAATACGCCAATATACTATACTGCCGAAGAGTATTCTGAACATCTAAATGATATTGTCGTACTTTTAAATGGAAATGAAGGTTTTCATCTTATCCCATTAAAAGAAAATATTTTTCCTAACTTGCAAATCATCGTTAAAAAAAATATCGGCGTTATTGTGATGAAAAATGGCATATCGCCTGTTATTTCAAATTTTGGGCACCCTGTAATATGCAATGCCTATTTAGAATATGTGCGTAGAATTGGTGAAAAAAGCGGAATGGCTTTTAATGATAATGATTCATTGATCAAGTTCTTAGAAAAATATATAAAATAATATACATCAACCTATGAGATGGTTCACCCTGACACTGTTGTTACATCATGTGCATATACTGTAAAAGAATGCTATAGTATGAGGAAAATAACATGAAAGATATAAAAGATGCAGCTAATGGGTTGCAGAACCTAACTGTAGATATCACGTCACTAATACCCACGAACAATGGCAACATGTTCAACATCTATTTTGATAACGGTGCCACAACGCCTCCAATGGAATCTGTTATCAAAGCCATTGAAGAATACACCCCCTGGTATAAATATGTGGGGAATAATTCTCTAAAGGCAGACTTTCTAGCTGAACTCTACAAGAAGGGGCGTACAACCATTAAGCAATATGTCGGTGCAGATATGGAACAGGACATAGCTATCTATACGAAAAACTCGACAGAAGCTATCAATATACTAAGTCATGTGATAGACATACGCTACCAAGGCCAAAACCCCGTCGTCATCACCACTTATATGGAGCACCTTTCCAATTATTTCCCATGGAAGTATCGCTTTGAAACTGTACTCGCTGACGTATTGCCTGATGGACGGCTCTCCATGACAGATCTAGAACGGAAGCTACGGAAGTACCGTGGTAGAGTAAAACTTGTGGCAATAACAGGTGCCAGCAATGTTACTGGTTATGTCAATCCAATTCATGACATCGCCCGTATGGCTCACCGGTATGGTGCAGAAATATTCGTAGACGGCGCCCAGCTCGTGCAGCATAGAAATATCCGTATGAGATCCTTAGATCCCAAAGAACGTATCGATTATCTCTCTTTTAGCGCACACAAAATCTACGCGCCAGCGTATTCTGGCGTACTTATCGGACCACAAAATGTATTTGACAATGCACTTCCTCTCTATTTTGGCGCTGGCATGGAATCTCTTGCAACCGACCAACATGTTGTACTTAAGCTGGGTCCCGAGCGCTATGAGAGTGGTTCTAACAACTTACTAGGTGCGATTGCACTTAGCTGCTCACTGCTGACAATTGAAAACACGGGGATGAATGCTATCCGTAAGCATGAGAGTGACCTATTAGCATATGGCATCAACTTACTGTCCCTCAACGCCAATGTGATCCTTTACGGCGATACAAGGTGTCTGGAAGATCGTATTCCCATTATTTCCTTCAACGTTCGTGACAAAACATACCAAGAAACCGCAGAATATCTCTATGACAATTACGGTATAATAACCAAAAACGGACTGTGCGGGGCAGACCTGTATGTACAGAAGCTAACGGAAGGGACGCCGTATGACGGCTTAGTGAGAGTCAGTATGGCGTTTTTCAATCAGCGATTCGAATTAGATCGACTAGCAAATGCACTGAAAAGATATCATTAAATATAAAGTAACTGATTCTTCACAATTACCACTTAAAAATCCCCACGTCTTGTCTCAGTCTAAAAAAATATATCCCCTGCTAAATAGCAGGGGATATATAGCATTAACAATTTATTGCAATATACGCTATTTACTATTCTTATATTAGAAATAAAAAAAGACAGATGTTATCCGTCTTTTAACGTAAAAAAGATATATATAATCCATGTTTGGTTTTTCATTAGTCTAATCTAAGTATTGATCTATATACATTTGCCCCCAGTCACACATACTATTAAGAATAGGCTTTATAGAATATCCAAGCTTACTGAGTTCATATGTAACCTTTGGAGGTACTTCGTTGTATGATTTTCTTATAATCATATCGTCCTGTATGAGCTCTTTTAGTTGATGCGTCAAAACTTTCTGAGTAATTTTAGGCATTAATCTTATAAGTTCACTTGTTCTTTTGGGACCGTAAGAAAGGTGACATAAAATCAGCGTTTTCCACTTCCCACCTAATATATCAAGCGTTGCCTCAACTGGTATAGTAAAATCTTCTTTGTTTAATCTCGCCATCGGTACACCTCTAAAAGATTCTAAATTATTTAACATCGCTCACTATTGATTATTCAAAAAAGTTACCTTTTTGTTATTATAGCACAAAATTGTGCGTAATTGCTATTTTCTAAAGACTCCTTATAATAATTTCATAAGCATCAAATTGAGGAGGTTATTAACAATGAGATTAGAAAAATTAGGAGTTGGTATTATAGGTGCAAGTGCAAACGGAAGCTGGGCAAGTATGTCTCATATTCCTGCATTACAATCATTAGAATGTTTTGAAGTTACAGCAGTTGGAACAAGTAGTATTGAAAGCGCAAAAAAATCTTCTGAGATGTACCATATTGCCAATTATTTTGCAGACCCTTATGAGCTTGCAATGCACCCTGATGTAGATATCGTTATAATTGCTGTAAAAGTACCTTATCATTATGAATTAATACAAAAGGTTTTAAAGGCAGGTAAGCACGTTTACAGCGAATTTCCACTTACAAGTACCACCGAGCAAGCTGTTTCATTATTAAACTTAGCAAAACAAAAAGGTATTAGACACACTTTAGGGCTTCAGGCTCGTTCGAATCCAACAATGAACTATTTGAAATTTTTACTGACAGAAAGCTATATTGGGGAAATTCGCTCCGTCAACGTTAGTTATTCTATGACAGGATTTCCAATTCAAAATGGTGTGGTACCCCAATCACACACGTACTTGCTAAACGAAGATAGTGGTGCTGACCAATTGACAATTACAGCTGGACATTTATTAGACGGACTGAACTATTTAATGGGTGATTTCACTCATTTATCCGCATTTTTAGATACGCAAATCAAACAGTTAAGGGTTAAGGAAACTGATGAGATTATAACAGCTACATCTCCCGATAGTGTTATAATTTATGGAGAACTTACTAATAAAGCACTTGTTACCCTACACGTCCGTAACAGCTTTTTACCACACTTTGCAATAGAAATCAATGGCACAAAAGGAGATATTACCTTAACGCCCAAAGACGGGTTGATGTATGAGATGGATACCCTTATTCTTAAAAGCAGCCAAGACAAGAATTCACCTCTGAAACGTATGGAGATTCCAAAAGAATACTTTTTCCCCAATATAAATGTATCAAATATTCCAGCATACAATGTGGCTTATCATTACACAAACTTTTATAATGATATTACCTTAAATACACATAAAACGCCTGATTTTGAAACAGGTGTTCGTTTACACAAATTATTTGATAAAATAAGAGAATCCTCTAAGTTTAATAAATTACACGCTATAGAAGTTTAGCAATATTTTTAGAACTTAAATAACCCACGTATTTCTAACAACTTGTCAGAAACACGTGGGTTATAAACACAGTGGTGAGATTACATACTATTCTGCTTATCTAAGTGATCCCTAATAACTATATCATTCATGAATATTTTATCTAGATTGAAATACTCTTCAGATCTTTAGTACTATTTACAAAGGTTAAAACGCTCGCTAAAACTAATAATACTGCTGATACAATATAGGATATTTGATAAGTGCTTGTACTATCAAATATCTTTCCAGCCAACAGTGGCCCTAGTACGCCCGCTACTCCCCACGAAATAAATAACATACCATAATTTACACCTAAGTTCTTAGTCCCATAATGATGTGCTATAGCTGCTGGGAATAAAGAATGCTCTTTAAAATTAATCCACTTTTAGGATCAGTTCAAGAATTCTTTTGGCACAAAGGTTCATGTCTTCTCTGGAAATAAGGCCTAATGCTTTGGCTTCAAGGAGGCGCTCTGGATAGCCACAGCCCATTTTGACATCATTTCCAGCTTTGGTTTCTTTATAATGCTCTCCGCAGGTCCACCAATCTGTAGTTACCATACCTTTAAAGTCCCATTCACCTCTTAATATATCTTCTAATAATTCTCTGCTTTCTGACGCACGATGACCATTAATCATATTATAAGAAGTCATAATGCTCCACGGAGCTGCTTCTTTGACTACAAGCTCAAAGGCCTTTAAGTAAATCTCTCTGGCCGCCCTTTCTGATACTCTAGAATCACTGTTCTTCCTGTTCGTTTCTTTATTGTTGAGGGCAAAATGCTTGACCGTCGCTCCAATATGCTGAGATTGAATACCTTTTACCATTGCTGCAGCCATCTTACCCGTTAGGAATGGATCTTCAGAATAGTATTCAAAGTTACGCCCGCACAATGGACTTCTATGAATATTAATGGCAGGCGTTAGCCAAATAGCTATGTTATTTTCCTTAACTTCTTTAGCACCTGCTTCTCCAACCGCATAGACAATATCTTGATCCCAAGTACAAGCAAGTAAAGTGGAACAAGGCCAAGCCGTTGTACTCACACCGCACTCTGGCGCAATCCGAAGTCCAGCTGGTCCATCAGCAGTCATGATATTTGGAATACCATACTCCGGCATATTGCCATATCCAAAAGTATTTGCAACGCCAGTATTGGGTTGACCACCTAATAAATGAGCCACTTCTTCATCAGACATTTGTGCTAAAAACGCATCTACTGTCATCTTACCCTCAGCTACCTCATAAAACGTTCGAATCCCCTTCTTAAATGGCTCTTTCCAAAGCTGATAACTCTGTCTTAGTCGTACTGCCGGCGTATAGCCTTCTGTCATTTCTACTGACATTTTGGGAAGGCCAGAAGCATCAGGATCATTTGCTTCTTTTAATGGAAGTTGTTCAAAGCGGCCGTCAGCGAGCATCCTTTCTTTGAGTGAAGTGGGTGCTATTTTTTCACTAAGCTGCAAAGCAACCTTGTCTTGTGGCAGCGAATAAATAAAGTCGATCTTTTCTACATCACGTACTGAATTCCCAACAAAAAATGTATAATCTCCGGCTTCTAGTACATAAGCAGATTTTTGAACTTTACCTAAATCATCGTAAGAAGCCATCGTTTCAACTGAAAATTCAAGACTAAGGAGCTGACTTTCTCCCGCTTTTAATAAACGCGTCTTTTTAAAAGCCACTAAACTTTTTGCCGGTTTTCCAAGAAGCCCTTGTGGCGCTCCTACATAGATTTGAAGGATTTCTTTGCCTTCTATACCTCCTATATTAGTCACATGAATGCGAACCTCGATGATACCCTTTTGTTCTTTTGCAGAAACCACTGACCAATGAAATTTTGTATAAGACAACCCAAAACCAAATGGATAATTGACCTTGTCAGCTGCCCCTGGAATCGTCTCAAAATAACGATATCCCACATAAATATCATCAGTATAATCTACATAAGCTTCAGCTTCATGAAAATTATAAGTTGATGGATAGTCTTCCAATCTATTTGCAAAGGTATCAGACAATTTACCGGAAGGACTCCCTATACCACAAAGAAGCTCTGCGGCAGCCAATCCCCCTTCCATGCCTCCCTGCCATGCCATCAGTACAGAATGTATTGTATCGTCTTTAACAAACCAACTGGTATCTACCATCCCCCCGACATTCATCACGACAATAACCTTGGCGAAATGCTCTTTGACCTTATTTACCATATCAGACTCTGCATGAGTCAGATAAAAGTCGCCGTTTTCAAAGAGCTCTCCTGACTTCTTTGTCAGCGCCTCCTCATGCTCCCAGAGATTTTTATTTTTTGTGTCTACAACGCTTTTCCTATCCCATCCTTCTCCAGAAAAACGACAAATGGTAATAATTGCCGTATCCGTATATATACTAGCCCTCTTTAACAAATCTTCAGGAACTTTAGGCTCAACAGTCATTCCTGGTACTGCTCCGCTTATATATTGTTTCTTAACATCTTCGCGGTAAAAATCAGATAACTCTTCAAAAATACTAACCTGTTTCTTCAAGGTCTTCATACCATCGTAGAGGTTAGTAATATACTCTACTGTTACATCACCGCTGCCTCCGCCACCCTTAACATAGTCAAAACTACCTTTTCCAAATAAAGCAACTTTTGAACCTTTACCGAGTGGAAGGACATTCTGATTATTTTTCAGAAGAACCATCCCTTCTTTAGCTGCGTTTTTTGACAGCTCTCTATGCCTTTTAGATGCTGTTATCCTCTCCCCCTTCTCACCTAAAGGGATATTGGGTTGAAAGAGTATCCTTTGCCATTTATTCATCGTAAATCCTCCTAAGTTATAAATTCGTTTGCATTCTATATTTATCTTATTACTTGCTTAAATGCATAACAAGCATCTTTCTGACTTTTCACTATGTCGATATTGACTTTTTTCTAATGTATGATACTTTTAATATAAACCAACTTTGTTTCTTCCAAGCTTAATATGAAAGGTTGTTAAAATCTATGCCAAACCATGAAATCATTACCTCTAATATTAGACTTCCTGTTTATTTTAATATTTATAAATCTTATAATCAGCTGATTCCTAGTCACTGGCATAACCACTTGGAAATTCTCTATATTTTACAAGGTACTATGTATATCGTTCGTAATGATGAAAAATACACACTCAATACCAATGAGTTATTTGTGGTCAACTCCGGTGATATACATTTGACCCGAAGTCCTAGTAACGTTGAAGTTCTATTGCTTCAAGTTCCTTATGAACTCCTTAACCATTCTATTCCTGAGTACAAGACGATACGATTTAGAGAGTATTTCCCTCAAAGCCAGCTGAGCGAGGATTCCGAGTTTCAAAAGATGATTCAGTACCTCCTTGCAATGAAAATACTTTATGAACAAGGTGAAGATGGTTATGGACTTCTTTTTACCAGTAACCTTAATCTCTTTCTCCATACCCTCTACCGTCATTATGCCACTCGACAAGATCTCATTGAAAAAAATAAAGCCGCGAAGCATCTGTCGCGGCTAAAGGAAGTCATTGACTACGTTGAACAAAATTATATGGAGTCTCTTAGTCTAAAAAAAGCGGCATCTTTAGTGGCCTTGAATCCTGAATATTTCTGTCGTTCTTTTAAGAAATACACCGGCTTCACTTTTATGGAATATGTTAACTTAGTCAGGCTTACCCATATTCACAGCGACATTCTTGATACTGATGACAGCATCACAAGCATTCAAGAGCGACATGGTTTTACTAATTATAAGGTGTTTAATCGCATGTTTAAAGAATCTTTTGGGTGTACCCCCTCTAAACTTCGATCTACTAGATTACAATAATAAAGTATCGTCTTTGATTCTTCTAAGAGACTTTCTGCTTTTGAGTTTGCTTTTATAAACTGTATTTGATATCATATGATTTGTAACGAGATTACAAAAAGATATTAAAAAAGATGGAGGAACGAATGAACTCAATATTTTATAAAACATCAATTTCAAAATTCGAATTAATCTATGGATAATCAAGAGCCAAAACGTCAAAGACGTATCCGATATAAAGGGACTCATCCCAAAACTTTTAAAGAAAAATATAAGGAACTGCAACCTGAAAAATATGCTGATGATGTGGCAAAAATTATTCAAAAGGGCAGTACTCCTGCTGGTATGCATCGTTCAATTTGTGTTAACGAAATATTAGAATTCTTGCAAATTAAGCCTGGACAAACTGGATTAGATGCAACACTCGGTTATGGCGGTCATACTTTAGAGATGCTCAAATGTTTAGATTCTAAGGGGCACTTATATGCGACCGATGTAGATTCTATTGAATTACCACGTACTCAAGAACGTTTGGAGCGCTTAGGTTATGGCCCCGAAATTTTAACAATCAAGCAAATGAACTTTTCCAATATAGATCAAATTGCTCTAGAATCAGGACCATTGGATTTTGTATTGGCAGATTTAGGTGTCTCCTCAATGCAAATAGACAATCCAGAAAGAGGCTTTTCATTTAAAAGTGAAGGACCACTAGACTTACGGCTTAATCCTAACAGAGGTGAAGCTGTAGCCACTCGTTTAAAAACTATTTCTCAAGATGAATTACAAGGTATGTTGTTAGAAAACTCCGATGAGCCTCATTCAGCAGTAATCGCTCGCGCCATTGTTTCTCAAATAAGAAAAGGAATAGAGCTATCAACAACAACTCAGCTCCAACAAGTTATCAAAGATGCTCTGCAATTCATTCCAGAAAACAAGCGGGACCATGAGATAAAAAAATCTTGTCAACGCTGCTTTCAAGCGTTACGCATCGATGTGAATAATGAATTTGAAGTATTATATGAATTTCTGGAAAAACTCCCTGCTTCCCTTGCTAAAGGTGGACGCGTTGCTATACTTTCCTTTCATTCTGGAGAAGATCGTCTCGTCAAAAAATCTTTTCAGCATTTTTTCCGAGAAGGTATCTACCGTGAAATAGCTCCCGATTCTATTAGGCCATCGTCTGAAGAATGTAATACCAATAGTCGTGCCCGTTCTGCTAAATTGCGTTGGGCCATAAAAGCATAAACTTTTGCTATTTTAATTCTTCTTCAAATCTTTGATATTCAAATTCCTCATGTATTTCATCCATCATTTTTCCCCAAAGTCTTACTTGGTAGCTATTATGGTCACCCAATGTCTCCGGATTGCTATATCCTGACCAAATTGTCGCTGCATAATAAGGGGTATAACCTACAAAAATAAGGTCTTTGTTGTTTCCTGATAAACCTATATTTCCTGCTACCGGCATCGTACTCAAAAACTCTTTCAAGCTTTCGTCCGCAATCTCCTCTGCTGCGTACTGTAGCATTTCTGTAAGGCTAGTTGCTGTATCTCTTTTTAATACAGTATTTGTACGCACCTTGAGCAAGGCTTCTGATTGGACATCAAGAATGACATTTCCGTCCCTATCTACAACCTTTGAATAAAACGTAGGCTGTAGATAAACGCCATGATTAGCAATTGTTCCATAAGCACTATTTAGTTCTAAAGTACTTACCCCCTGGGTTAATCCGCCCAGTGGCAAAGCCCAAGTTTTATCTTCTTCTGTGATATTTTCAAAACCAAAGCTTTTTAAATAATCATAGGTAACATCTAATCCTACCCCCTCATAAACAGTACGTACTGCGATGGTATTGTTAGATTGTGCTAAAGCATCTTTTAAGCGCATTGGCACATTGGTATAGGTTCCCGAGAAATTCTTAGGTGTATAAGTGGTCCCCCGGGATACTTTAACTGAAAACTTTTCATCTCTAAAAGTAGATTCCGGTGTATATAAGCCTTGATCGATCCCCGGTGCATAAGCTGCTAATACTTTTAAAGCAGAATCCGGTTGTCTTAATGCCTGTGTTGCATAATTAAAACTTAATGGCAGCTTATCCCCACGTCCTCCATAAAGGGCCTTCACTTGACCTGTACGATAGTCTGTCACTACAAAAGCTGTTTGTGGCTGTGTCTGACTGATAAGCACCTCTTTTTGTATTTGGTCTTCTTCTGTAATCTGCCATTCTGTTTTCATTGCTGTCTTAAACGCTTCTATCTCATCTAGCCTATCCACTACCTTACCATATACTGCTTCCTTAATAGATGTTCCATCTTCCTTTATCCCTGTGATTTCATAATCTAGCCTAACTTTGTATAAGCTTTTAGGATAAAATGCTTCATCATTTAAATATTTTTCTACTAATGCCTGTATATTTGAATCTAAGGTTGTATAAATACGAAGTCCACCGCCATAAATCATCCTCTGGGCTTCAAGCTTAGACATTCCCTTTTGTTCTTGTAAATCTGCTACTACTTGTTTATAGACTTCATCTATAAAATAAGAGTGGGGCGCCTTCTCAAGAGTTTCTTGATGAACACTTTGTATCCTTTCATAAGGTGAAAACTTTAAGGCTTCTTCTTTTTCTGTTTCTGTAATATAACCTTGTTTCTCCATTTCTCCTAAAATAACTTGAACCTTTCCCCAGTTTTCATCTGGATTTTGAAGTGGATTATAGCGAGTTGGATATTCTATTATAGCTGTAAGAACTGCACACTCTGTTAAATTCAGCTCACTTACATCCTTTCCAAAATAACGGAGTGCCGCCGCTTGAACCCCATTTGTCCCTTGTCCTAAAGCAACGCTATTTAAGTAATACTCCAAAATAAGATCCTTACTATAAAGCTTTTCGAATTGAATTGCCAAATAGTGCTCTTGTATTTTTCGCTCTATTGGATTGCCTGCTGGCAGTATGCTATTTTTTATAATCTGCCCTGTAATGGTTGTTCCGCCTTCTGATATACTGCCCGACTTCAGGTTGCTTATTAAAGCCTTTCCTACGCTAGAAAGATCCATACCATTATGCTCATAAAAGTTCTTATCCTCTATTGCAATAACAGCTTGCCTAAGTTGTTTTGGCATCTTCTCTAAATAGGCATATTCTCTGCTTTCTGTTCCTGAGAACTTATCTATAAGATTTCCCGTCTCATCATATACAATAGAAGTCTCATTTTCTGCTGCATGAAGCTGCACGTCTAATACATCCGGTGCCCCCTTTATAATCTTTACAACAAGAAGAATCGCTAATAAAACAGCTATGCCAACCCCCACCAAAACACTTCCTATAATTATATGTGAAAGGCGCTTTCTACGCTTTGCCTGATCCATTGTTTTCATACGCTTTAATCTCCCTTCTCTTTACCTATTTACATTATGACTCAGATGAGGTCATGGGCATATTGCTTAATAGGTGCCTTAACAAGTAATTGATAACCCATCATCCAAAATAAGAGTATATAGATGATTTGTCCAATCCCCCCTACTAGGGATTTTACAACAAGCATCATACTAAGCATCAAATACATACTTCCATCGTTTTCGAATAAATAGTTTGATAATAGACTAATAATAAAGACAAGTAGCGGTGTACTTGTAACACAGACCGCCGTAACCCTTTTAAACCTATAAAATAATGCGCCTACAAAAAAACCTAATGCAAATGCAACAAGTCCTATCCCCCATAAGTTAAGCATCCCCTCTATACTTAATGGAAAACTATCCTTTACTACATCACTTGGCATAATAACTCTAGCAAAAGCCGTAGCAACCTGCGCAAGGCCGTATACCAAACTTATAAACCCTATACTGCCTAAGGTTCCCACCACAATAATACCTTTTAGATAGGTTTGGCGTTTTGCTTGTATACTCAAATAAATCTCATATTGATAATAGCTATATAAGCACCCTGTAATCAATAAAAAGCTAATCCCTAAAATATACGGCGTAGCAAAAACCACATATGTTATGCCCTTTGCCTGTATGTACGCCCTATAAGCTCCAAGGCTATCTATGCCTAGCCAAACGCTTATAACAACGAGCAAAATACCTGTTCTTTTTATAAATTGATCACTCAAATTTTTATAAATCATTTTATTTTGCATCTCATCGCCCCCTTTTTTATAACATATCATGGGCATAAGTCTTAATAGGTGCCTTTCTTAAAAGGAGCACACTGCCCAGCATAAAAACTGAAACAAACAAAAGACCTATTCCTTTAAAATGCTCAACTATTTTCCATATACCTTGGTGCACCTCTTCCATGTTCATTCCCAAGAAATAACCACCCATGGCTATGCGTACCAGCACATATCCTGCCATAAAGCTCATAACCCAAAAGGTTCTTTTGCGCATACGATAAAAGACAGCTCCTATAAAAAAACCTAAATTCATACCCCATAAATAAATAACCCACTCCTTAGCAAAGTCTACCGAAGAAAAAAACTCAACCGGAATACCTAGTATGTAAATAACTAGCGCACTAAGGATTAACGTGATTACTCGATTAAGCACTAAAATCCCTAAACTTAATAAGCCGCTGTAAATCAAAAAACCCCTAAGATATTCTTTTCTTTTAGCTGCAACCTTCATATAGCCATCAAATTCTCTGCTACTATATAAAACGCCCATTCCCAATACAGCAAGCAGTAACACGATGATATGATTATCATGCAGGCAGCATGTTATATATTCTCTTTTCTTAGAATAATAAATTTGAGCCTTTGCAAGTATTTCAATACAATCTACTATCACCACAATCCATAAAACCTTATAATACTCTTTTTTACACGTATCATTTAAGAAACTCAAGGTTCTTTTTAATTCCTTCATACTCCGGCTCCTTTCCCCTTGTTAACTCTACAAAAGCCTTTTGAAGCCCCATAGGCGATACCTCTATATTTGCTTTTCTAATCTTTTCTTTATCTTCATTTGTCAATGTTCCCAAATAGCTATAGACGTGGGTTTTTCCAAAGCTTTCTTTAAGTCTCTTGCCTTCTAATGCATGCATCCCTTCAAATGCTTCTTGAAGTCCTGTTAAATAGAACCCCTTTGCTTTAAACTCCTCTACATCTTCATGTAACAGTATTTTCCCTTGATTAATAATAACGACGCGCTCTAATAGATTTTCGATCTCGTCAATAAGATGGGTAGAAAGAACGATAGTACGGGGATTTTTAGCATATTCTTCTAATAAAATAGTATAAAACTGCTCTCTATTGACGGCATCTAATCCTAAGGTTGGTTCATCAAAAAGAGTGAGCTCGGCATGTGTACAAAGGCCAATAATATTAAATACTAAGGTTTTCATCCCTCTAGAAAACTTTTGATAAGGTTTATTAACAGGTAGCTCAAAAAGTTCCACTAATTTTTGCTCTAGAAACTTATCATAAAGTGGATAAAACCTGCTATAAAGCTCAAAAATAGCTTTAACCTTCATATAGGGTGCATAAAACTCCCCTTCTCTTATGACACATACTTTTTCTAAAACCCCGGTTTCTTTACGAGGGTCTTTTCCAAAAATTTCAATTTCCCCCTCCTTGGCAATGAGCTGATTAACTAAAAGATTAATAAGTGTTGTTTTACCAGCCCCATTTTTACCTAACAGCCCATAGATTTTATCTCTTTCTAACGCTAATGAAATATCTTTTAAGACCTTTTTATCTTGAAAAGCATAATTTAAATGATTGATTTTTACCGCGAAATCTTCCATTATTCCACCACCTCCTTACTATTTTGGATCATCTCAATTAAATCTTGTTTACTAATCCCGAGTTTCTTTGCTTCTTGAAAAAGATTAGCAATAACAACTTGCTTAAAACTCTCTTTTCTTGCTTCTTTTATCGCTTCCATAGCGCCTGTACCTACAAACATGCCAATCCCCCTCTTTTTATATAAGATACTACGGTCCACAAGGAGATTAATCCCTTTTAATACTGTCGCTGGATTAATTTGATAGATCCTTGAAAATTCATTGGTTGATGGAATTTGCGTTTCCTCTAGAATGCCTCCTTGTAGAATCTCATCTTCTATTCCTCTAGCAATTTGAATATAAATAGGTTCTTCATCATTTAATATATATTTCACTGTCTTCACCTCACTTTATCTGCCTCTAGACTTATCCCTATTATTAAACGCCGCACACCTATTCGGTTAGTTAGTTAACCAATTAACCACTTAAGTAAGTTATATACTTTTTTTTTAATATTGTCAATATATTCTAGATAATATACTAACAAAATTTGTAGCTCATTTATGCTAATGGCTTACGCTATCACATTCAACTATCTCCCCAATTAAAACTTCCGGCATAGCCTAGAGTCTTCCGAATACGTAGGAATTTCCTGTGTGGAAAGTAGAAGATGAATAAATGATTGTACAAATCATAGAACGGAAAATCCGTCAGGAACAGATATAATTAACCGATATTATAGCATGTCATGTTATAATAGAATCTGTAATGGTATTTACAAGTATACAGAAAGCACAGGTATTAATTATGAACTTTATCCTTGGAAGCACTACTCCCAGAAGTCAAAATAAACTATTTTATATTTTTCTCTTTCAACAAAATAATATCCTTGTAAAAAAACGCGATAAAGAATTTACTATTCCCACATCTGCAGATATTTTAAATTGGGAAATTAATATAAGTAATAAATTCTACATAGGCAGCCTAGATGATCTTCCCTGCTATGTGGCAAGATTTCCCGAAGATCATGTCATTCCTAATGACATGGAATTTATAGGACTTAGAGTATTAAATAGCCAAATAGATAACACCATGCTCCAAGCAGCTTTCCGCGCAGTCCAAATCATTTCATGGGATGAAACCCATAGATTCTGTGGTGTTTGTGGTAAAGCTACTCTTACAAAGGCTGATGAGCACGCTAAAGTATGTCCAGCATGTGGTCATACCTCCTACCCACGCTTGTCTCCAGCAGTTATAGTAGCCGTTACTAAAGGCGACAAACTTCTTCTTGCCAGCAACACAAACTTCACCACAACTATGTACAGCGTACTAGCAGGTTTCGTGGAAGCTGGTGAAACCCTAGAGGAATGTATAAAAAGGGAAGTACGCGAAGAAGTGGGTATAGAAATAAAAAACATAGAGTATTTTGGCAGTCAACCCTGGCCATTTCCCAATTCTCTTATGATTGCCTTTACAGCAGAACATGCAAGCGGAGAGATCAAAATAGACGAAAATGAGATCTCAGATGCCAGGTGGTTTGGTGCCCATGAGCTTCCTAATATCCCTGGTCCTCTCAGCATTTCACGAAGTCTTATTGAGTGGTTCATCGCGAAGTATAAGAATTAAAGATAATCAAGCACTTGGACCATCAGCCTTATGCGCTCTTTGAAATTAGTAAATATTTCATGTCTAATTTAGTAAGCTAAAATACAAAGAACCCACGAATTCTAACTAACTTGTTAGAAATTCGTGGGTTATAATCATGGTGGTGAGGCTGATTACTCTATAATCACACATTATGCCATCTCACTCTATTGCTTTACTATTTCATCCTTAATAAATTTAACAAATGACTCTGCAAACTTCATACCTTCTTTTACATCTTCCTCTTCTGCAATAAGAGGATCTTCTGCTGGATATCTTGTTTCTATATAATAGCCATTTAAGAACGCACAATCTTTAATAAACTTCCTAAATTCAGTATTATGTATACTTGCTTTTTTACAAAGCTTGATTAAGCTATGTCCTTCTTGCAGCATACCTGTTTTATAAATCAAATAACCTTTTAAATATTTCTCCTTTTACTCATATCTTCAAGCACTTCTCCTTAATGTTCGCGTTCTTGGCTATTTAGTAAGCATCTTATAGCATACAACAGACAGTGTCTGTCAAATTTGATTTTCCATTTTAATTAATATAATAATTTATTCTTCATTCTCAATCTGCTTAAAATCAGCCATTTCAGTTAACTCATGAAGTTTTTGTCTTAAAAGTTTCTTATCAATGAGTTTCAAAGTATACTCTGATATTAGTGTCGGCGACAAACTTCTTGATAAAGCAAATTCAACGACTTCATCTTCTTTACTTGCACAGAGGATAACGCCGACACTTGGATTCTCATTATTCTTTTTATGTTCTCGATCAAGTGCTTCAAGATAAAAATTCATTTTCCCAATGTGCTCTGGTTTAAATGCGCCAATTTTCAGTTCAAAGGCCACTAAACAAGCCAATCCGCGGTGATAGAACAACAAATCAATATAATAATCACTGTTTCCAACCATCACTCTATACTCTTCACCAACATAAGTAAAATCTTTGCCAATCTCAAGGATAAAATTCTTCAAGTTAGCTATGATTGCTTTTTTTAACTCGTTCTCAGAAAATTTTTCAGGCAAACTCAAAAATTCAAGGACATAAGTGTCTAAAAAGTTGCTTTTGATAGCATTTACAGCAGGCATGGGCTCTAATTTTTCAGTCGAGAGCATATATCTTTCAAAATATCCACTATCGAGCTGTCTTTGGAGCTCTCTTTTTGAATATTTTTCTTTCAGACATAATTTAATGTAAAACTCTTTTTCTTCATCTGTTTTCGTGCTAGACAAAATCAATAGATGGTTTGTCCAACTTATTTGTGTCACCAGTGGTGACACAAACTTATTATTTTTGTATGCTTCGTAAAACTGCTTCATTCTATAAAGGCCTCTTCGGTTGAATCCCTTTATTTCAGGATAATTCTAAGCAATATACGAAGCTAAATCATCTACATATGAGCTCCCCCACTTTTGACTTTCAAGTTGCTCTGAAATATATTTACCGATGTTCCAATAAAGTAGGATGAGTTCTTCATTCACCTTACGAATGGCATTTTCCCTTGCATTCTTTATTAGCTCAACAACACCTATAAAATCCTTTGTGATATCATTCATTTAGGACAGTACCTCTCTTTCAATTATTATCTTAATTCTACAATCACACAACCAGCTCAGCAGCTAATTCCTCATCCTAAATTCGGATCAATGAATTTTCATCATAGTCTCATAGATTAAAACTTCTTCTTTTCCCTGGAAGTTTCTGTGTAGTCTTCCTACATACTGAGTAATTGTGCCCTTCCATGCAATCGACATTGCCATAAATAATGTATCTAGTCTGTCTTCATCAAAAGCTTCACCACTCATCTTTCCTGTAGCAACGATTACAAATCACTCATCTTCTTTGAGTACTCTAATTTTTCTAATAGCTTCTTTTCTCTCACTTGTTTTTAGCTCCTCTAATAAAACAATAACCTCAAAATCTTTTTTAGACATTAAATTCACTAATTGATATACTTGGCATCTGTAGCGCTTAAAATCCTACTAAAATTCTCGACAGAAATATTTATATTTTTGCCATTCATTATGAACCATGATTGATTTCTTCTTTAACAATCTAATTTTATGTTTTTATTCTTGTATTATTGCTAGACTATCAAAATTTTAGCCCTATTTCCCCTTATTATAACAGGTTTTATTATTTTTATCATACTATTCAAACAAAAACTTAAATTGAGTACACTATTGTTTAGGGAATCTTCCTTTTCAAGACATATATCATATTAAGAAGATAAATATCCAGAAAGTTTAAAGGAGAGAACGATACTATGTCTATGAAACATCTCAAATATTGTCCAGAACTTAATCAAATAACAGGCAGCATCAATGCAACTATTCTTTTATTACAACTCGAATATTGGTTTGCAAAAATGACAGGAGGTAAGTTTTATAAATTTCTAGATAGTTGTGAGCATGAGCTCTACAAACAAGGGGATAGCTGGGTAGAAGAACTCGGCTTTAGCAAACAAGAATTCCGCACGGCTTTTTCAAAAATTGGTAAGGTTTATACATCTAAAAAAGCCTTTAAAGAAAGCAAAGATCTCTTTAACGGCAAGTACTACGCTTCCTACTACGACCGCATCAAAGGACTAACATACTATATTCGAAATGACGCTAAATTAAGTGAACTATTTGATGATGACTCAAACAAAATCTTATATTCTGAAGAGAAAAGCACCGAAAACACAGAAGATGTTCTACGCACACCACAAATCATAATCCCCGCAAATCCAAAAACTTCATCTCCATTATCAGTAGAATACAACAAATTATTAACATCAGTAAAAGACACACATCCTACAAAAGTGTGTGTGCCCTATGAAACAATTAAAGCGCTCTTTAATCAATACTGCCCTTCTTATCCACAGCTTACGCTGCTTACTGCCAAAAGAAAAACCCTGCTCAAAAAGCTATGGTACGATATGGGACAAACGCTTGAAAACTTTAAGCAAGCCTTTTTATCAGCTGAAAACAGTGACTTTCTAAGCGGTCGTCTAGGCTCATGGCGAGCTAGTTTTGATTGGCTTATTCAGGAGGACAAGTTCGTTGCCCTCTTAGAAGGCTGCTATACCAATAACCGCCGTC
Source organism: Cellulosilyticum sp. I15G10I2 (assembly GCF_900095725.1). Taxonomy (NCBI): domain Bacteria; kingdom Bacillati; phylum Bacillota; class Clostridia; order Lachnospirales; family Cellulosilyticaceae; genus Cellulosilyticum; species Cellulosilyticum sp. I15G10I2. The sequence goes on along the minus strand of NZ_FMMP01000019.1, from coordinate 110,958 downwards.
AAAGTCAGTTTTCACCATCAACCCCCTCTGCCCCTAAGCCTCATTCTAAGTTTACAACTATGTATTCTCACTATTGGGATTTTGAAGAGTTGGAAAAGCTTGAAGATCAGTATATCGACAGGCAGATTGCTAAATACTCAACCATGTCTGTTGCCTTAGATTAATGTCTATGAAAGAAATCTCGTGATAGGCCTTATCTTACACAAAAAAGCATTTCAAGCATCTTATAAATTCTAATAAAAACCGGGTAGTGCCCAGTACTATTGCGTTAAGTTTTTCTAAATACATATCTTATAGTTAAAAATGTTATACTAAACTTAATTTCAAAAAAATATTTTGAGGTGTTGCATGCAAAAAGCGAAAAGATTGAAATCATTAATACCAATTTTTATGTTAATTTTCATGTTTACTCATCTTTCACTAACTACTTTCACTTTACCCTTTGACCCAGTACTGCCTGTAGCTCCTGATACTGCCGAGCCAGTCTCTCCTATTGACCATCAACGCATTATGCAAGAATATATAAATCAAATAAGAACTATGCATAACAGGTCTTTTCAATTAGTTCAGCTTACACTTGATTCACCTATAAGAGATATTCCTTCCCTAAGGCATAGTATTAACTTAATTAATATAGAAATAGATTCTGTACGTCGACAACTACGTGACTATTTATCACATGTGCAAACTACCCGCATACAAAATAGAGATGTATTGCTTCTCTTTAACGCTCTAAATCATACTAGTAACCAACTGCTTTATTTAGAGCAATTATCGTATGCAATCAGCAATGTTGAAAAAGCTTTACTCTTAGGAGATTTTTATCGTTCTAGACAAGCAACTATTGATACACTTGATGCAGCTGAAGCATTTGTTTCATGACCTTAGGTCTTTAAATAAGGATTTAGTTGGGCTCCGTAGCGTAAACGTTCAACAGTATATTTTTATTCATATGATAAAGTTACCATTTTTAGAAATTTTCCCTTAATACTCCAAAATCCTAGAAATACTCCTTTTATTAGAGTATTTCTAGGATTTTGTTAACGGAGATGAATCATTATAATTCTATTCACCACTATTTATATATTTATTTTAAAAACTTTATTTGTAATGCCCTCTGCATTTTACAATGTATAGATTCGTATCATCAATACTATAAATAAGCCTATGTTCATCTGTAATACGCCTGCTCCAATAGCCTGTAAGCTCATATTTAAGAGGTTCCGGTTTACCTTTCCCTTCATTACCATTTCTTTCAATATCTTTGATTAGCTCATTAATTCTTTTAATAATCTTTTTATCTTCTCTCTGCCAATAAAGGTATTCATCCCATGCAATATCTGTAAAAACCTTATTCATCTAAAAGCTCCCTTTTTGTAAACCCCCCAGCTTTAAGTTGGTTAATAGACTCCATCAGTTTATCATAATACTCTGGATTACTTCTGACAAAAAGGTTTTCTAACATATTATTATATTCATTTTCTGAAATGAGTACTACATTGCCCCCATTTTTCCGAGTTACAATAATGGTTTCAAAATCATCATTCGCTTTATCACAATAAGTTTTTAAATCCTGACGTAAATTTGTATAATTAACCGCTAGCATATCACAACACCTCCTGTACATTATATTGTACATTATATGCTATTAAAATACAATGGATACAACATATTTTTCTCTACTCTAAAAACGTCATACTTAGCTATATAGTTCATCTCTCCTTCTTGGTGTACGTTTAAATAGGACTTTGCTCTTTTCATGGAGGGTATAGTTTGATATAATAATCATAGTTTTTTGTGGAAATGTCTTTAAAAGTGGTCTGTCGGCAAAACTTACACTTTCAAAGGCATTTTTCTTTTCTATCGGTATAGTCATGGTCATTATACCTAGCAATCTTGGGACAGGCAATGTCATCAACTTCCAGTCACTATAGGGTAGCGTATACACTATATGCATAGGTTTGAGAAAATGACGATAGATAAGATAATCACTATTAATAAGCAAACTGTTTACAGATTACTACAACAACAAATTTTATACAGTATCCGCCGTCAGTTTGTAAGAAATTCTTACAGCTTTTAAAAGGTGGGAGGAGGAGTGGTTTAATGAAATATCATGTGTCAATACAAGGGAATGATCAGGCAAAAGGAACATCTGATCAACCCTTTCGTACAATATCACGCGCTGCGGCTCTTGCCATGGCTGGTGATACGGTTACTGTTCATGCTGGAGTATATAGAGAATGGGTTAATCCGGCTAATGGAGGAACTAAAGAGCATAGAATAATATATAGATCTGCAGGAGACGGGGAAGTAGTCATTACAGGGGCTGAACGTATTTCCGACTGGAAGGCTGAAGGAGACAATGTTTGGAGCACAGAAATACCTCATTCCTTATTTTCTGTTCGTAATCCCTTCGAAGTGGAGCTCCGTGGAGATTGGCTATTTGACGGGGCTTTCCCAGTTCATCTGGGTGATGTCTATTTGGACTCTAAATCCTTGTATGAATGTGATAGTGTTGATAAGGTACGCAAGCCCGAAATTTGGTCCGAAGCCAAATATCCCAAGGACTCACTACTAAAATGGTATGCCGAAGTTGGTTCTACAACGACAAAAATTTGGGCCAATTTTGGTGGAAAAGATCCCCGCATCGAAAATGTAGAGATTAATGTCCGTCCTTATTGCTTCTGGCCTGAGAAACCAGGACTTAACTATATAACTGTAAGTGGATTCACACTTCGTCAAGCATCTCCTCAATGGGCACCGCCAACTGACTACCAGGAAGGTTTGATCGGACCTCACTGGAGTAAGGGTTGGATTATTGAAAACAATATTATCAGTGAATCCAAAAGCGTTGGTATCAGCCTAGGTACTAAAATCGGCACAGGTCACGCTAAGTGTTTGGATAAACACATTAAAGGCGGCACACAACGTGAGTATGAGGTTATCTTGCGCGCATTACGCTCTGGATGGCATAAGGATAGCGTAGGCAGCCACATCCTTCGAGGTAATGTGATCCATGATTGTGAACAGGCAGGCATTGTGGGACATATGGGTGGAGCCTTCAGCCACATTTATCAAAACCGTATTTACAATATTCACCACAAGCGTCTCAGACATGGTGCCGAAGTAGCAGGAATCAAGCTGCATGCTTCCCTGGATACTCAAATTAGTGAAAATATAATCTATAGCTGTTACCGTGGCGTTTGGCTTGACTGGCAGGCACAGGGCACCCGCATCAGCCGTAATGTATTTTTTGACAATATTTCTGAGGACTTCTTCGTTGAGGTTTGCCATGGTCCGTATATGGCTGATCATAATCTGTTCCTCTCTCCGATGAATTTCAGAAATATGTCGCAGGGTGGAGCATTTGTCCATAATTTGTTTGCAGGTAGATTTGTGGTTCGTTCCGAGATTACCCGCACTACGCCCTATCACTTCCCTCACGAAACAGCAATGGCAGGTTACTCCAATATTACTGGAGGCGATGACAGGTACTATAACAATATCTTTTTGGGGGATAATGATGCTCATAAAGAACCTGTCCCAATAACCTTTTTTGAACATCTTCCGCTTAAACATAGGGATGAAATTGGAGATGACGGGAAGACTGTCATGGATGGTGTTCCGGACAATTCTATTTGCTATCTGCACGCTGTGGGGCTGGGAGGCTACGACAAGCATCCTGATGTAAAAGATAAGAATTGGTGGGAATACACCAAAGAGGAGCTTGCTGAGCTTGGAGATGCCGCAAAGGATTTCTTTATAGGAAATGCAGTTCTTCCGGTGGCTATGAGTGGAAATTTATACCTTAACAATGCGGTTCCAGGTAGTCATGAGCCTAATGCGAAGATCTATGAGCACAAGGGCATTAAAGTGGAAATTAATCCCGCGCAAGGCAGGGTGCAAATTCAGGTCAATGAGCCCAAATTGATTCGCGGAGCCTCTGCATTGTTGATTACCACCGACCTGCTCGGCAAGACTTATCACGCCGATATGCAGTATGAGCAACCTGACAGCTCTCCGTATCGTTTTGACTCCGACTTTTTCGGAATAAAGAGACCTGATGCAGATGTCACACCCGGTCCGTTTGAGTTAACCGAAAATGGTATCATTAGTTTTGAATTTTAGTTTATTATTGAAGATCCAATCGTTTTAAGTGATTGGATCTTTATTGTCTTCTCAGGCTGGTGCGTCTGAGGAAACATAATTTCAAAAAGTCTCCTCTACTTTTGGTAAGGTTTGTTATACTTATTCTGAATTTATTCTCTTATAAATACCAATAACCCACGAACTCCAACTAAATTGTCAGAAATTCGAGGGTTATAATCATGGAGGTGAATCACGGAGATGCTATCCACCATTTATTAATTATAAATCTTTATAGATATCTCCTCTATTGCCTATATTAAAAATCATTATAGTTATAACCTCATAATAAATACTATATATTACTCTAAATTCTCCTACACGCAACCTATATAGGTCCTCTTGTTCAGCTAACCTTTTAATATCACCTTCTGGAATCTTATAAATTGCATAATATCTCTTCTCCATAAAATTTCTAAATGGAATAAAAAAGCTTATTCGCGAAGTTTAAAATAAAATAGGCATAAATATAACCTGCATAAAGACATGAGTTGCTACATGAGCATACATTGAATAAGCCAATCCCTTCTTCCAATATAAATAACCAAATCCAATTCCCCCAATACCATTTAAAACAAAACACCTTATCAATATAGGTATAGATAACCCCATCGACTGCACTGTAAACGGAATGTGTGCTGCTGCGAATAAAGCTGCTGCAAGAATAATAGCAGTTATATAAATCCAGTTAGGTATATTAAAATTATCTCTTGATTTCGCAAATAGTTTCCAAAGTATCAGAATAAAAAGAGACATTACAAACAACCTGAGTAATATTTCTTCTATTACTCCGCCGTATAATATACCTGTCATAAGGTATATTGGAGAAAATACATAGGTTGTTATTTCAGATGGAAGATACCCGGCAAAAATAAAACTATCAGATCCTGTAATTATTAAAGCCGTTGACAACCCAATTAATGTTGCTAGTACTAAAGCTTTTTTATCAAATTTAAAGTTTAGTTTTAGGTTGACCTTTTTCGCTAACTTCAATCCGCTAAAGGTTGATAAGAAAGTGATTAATGCGCCTTGCACGGCTGCAATAGGTATAAGCACTTCCCATGAGCCAAGCTGAGATACTATTTGTTGCTTTATATCCTCACTAAACATAGAAATTTGATATACTCCCGCACATATGCTTGCAATAAGCCCTATGAGCGTAAATATCAGGCTAATCATTAAATCTTTGTTTTTTAGAATTTTTTGCATATTAGTTGCCTCCTAAATTTGATTTCAAAGTTTTAATGATAATTTTATATTGCGGATGATTCATTAAATTTGCAAAAGCTGGATTATGAATAATGCCTTGAATCATGCTTTCTTTAATGACTTCTTCACTCCGCGGAGCTTCAGCTCCTAAATCAAATTCTTTAAACCAGCTATCGAGTTCATTAAAAAATGAATCGCCATGCAAGGAATAAGGGAAAAAGCTCATCATACAGAGTTCTGTATATTTCTGCAGCATATCAAGCGCCTTTTCAGCATCTCCTTGTATGCTATAGCCTTGAGCAGCATTAAGGTATGTCAATGCCATGCTGTTTGGATGAAGTCTTTCTAAATCGAATACTGCAGCAACTGAAAGAATACGATTCAGTATTTCTTCAAATTGCTCGTTCCCAAGCTGAAGTAATAAAATGGATGCTCCAACTAATGAAAGAAGGTGTTGATAAATGCTGATTTGCAAAACTTTATTGGCCTGTGTCAAATTCCCTGCCATAAGATATGCCTGGGCGATACCCTTGTCATCATTGGCAATCGGTCTAATAGTTTCACCCAATAATTCCAGTACATTTTGTGGCTGCCTCAGCATAAGATAACAGGTAGCTTCTAAGGAAACAGCATCTTTAGTAAGCCATACATCCTCACTTTCGTTTTTTATCCTAATACACAATCTAGCCGCTTCTTCAAGAATACCTTTTTGTTCCGGAGCACCTTCGGCAAGCATATGGTGGTTGCACATAAGCACAGCCATTTGCATAAGAAGTGGAAAACACGAGTAATATTTTTTTATGATTTCCCGGCATTCAGCCAAAACGTCGTTGAAGGGCTTTCTTGAAAAATCAGCTGACAACTGATGGTAAAGCTCTTTTATATTCTCTTTTGTCATTTGGGCAGTATATCCCATTAAATCATCAATACTGATATTGAAATATGCAGCAAGTTGAGGTAGAAAAGTAATATCAGGATAGCTTTGCCCAGTTTCCCATTTCGATACAGAGGCCTTGGAAACTCCTATATACACTGCTAGCTGCTCCTGTGTAACCCCTTTTTCTCGTCGTTTGTCTGCAATTACTTTTGAAATATTAATATCTTTCATATAATTATATCGTGTAATGGGCTTCTCGTTAAATTCATTTCACATCCTCCTTCTGCTTTAATTATACGTCTTTTTCTTCTATGAGCAATGGATTTAAAGTTAACTTTAAGCAACAAAATCAACTATAAAGATACCTCTATAGTAACTATCGGGTTGATTTCTTGTATAAATTTTCCTATAAACTAAAATAACCCACGAATTCTGACTAAATTGGGCCTATAATAAATGTTGGGGTGTAAATAAAATATGTATACATAAAAGAAGAGCATATTCAACAATCCTAAGTATAACGACATACTAGAAAGGACTTGATGACTATGCTCTCTTCTTATTATTCCCAAAAGCTTCTTAAATTATCAAGTGTTTTAATAAAAGAGACACCTTGTATTTCAAGGTATCTCTCTATTCTCTCCAATGGAGATGAGCCTTTGTGATTATATCCACCGTTTTGATTATATTAAGAACTCTTAATATAATCAATTATAGCTGCAAAAAACAAATTAACTGCTAGTGGCATAATTAACAAAAACCCTAGCCCTTGTAATTTATCTACTGTAATATATGATGAAACTGTATAAAACATTGTTAATATTGCAATCACCATAGTTACAGCACATTTTTTATCATCGCATATTAAATCTTTTAGGTTACTCATCCTTCCAGTTACTTTTTTATTTATTACATATACGCTTACCTCAAAAATAATATACTGCATTCCTATAACACCTAATATTATTAATATTAAAAGCATAGATACTTCAAAATTTATAGCTATAATAAGCTCTAAAAATATTGGAGTACATAACAAATGTGAAATAAACATGATTATCTTAAGTATTTTATTATTTTGATTATGTGCATTCCAATAAGTATATACTAACCCAAAAGCCAGAAAAGCATCTAGCATTTTACAAATTCTAACAAAAATCGGGTGGTACCAGATACCCTAGCGAAGGAGCACAGTGACTGAGCTTACTACTTGAGCCATCTAAAACCACTAATACTTCGCTCCTATCACTTGGTATGATATTAAATATTTCTTGAGCCCATAATATTCACTTATCAACTTATCTCTCGTTTCTCTACTTTTCCTCTTTTCTTTATCTCCTTAAACCTACTATGGAACGTATCATATAAAGTCTCTTTCATTTTATCATCCTCTTCAACGTCTTCTTCTCTTATATGCCTATAAATAGGTGTTGCATATTCTAAAACAATACTATTAAATTGTTCTTTGTTTAATGACAATACTACATCTTCTACTAATGCTTTATATTGCTCATCCCTTATAAAACATGCAAAAACCGAACTTAAGTTTGCTACTTTATATCTTAACTGCTTTTTATTAATATCGGTTGCATTCTTGCTATAGATATTTGTAAATATATATACATATGCTGCTATACATTCTTTTTTATAATAAGTCATAAAGTTATTACCTATTAGTTTTGCATTTTTACTCTTCTTAAGTATGCTATATATAATTTCAGATATCCTTGTTTCTCTTCCTATACCAGAAAGTATTTCATTATCATTAAATATTAACTTGTAATATTCTTCTATATAATATGGTTCGTCAGAAATTTGAACCATTAATGTTAATAGTATAAAATACTCTTCGTCTTTTTTAACTAAGTCAAATATATAATGAATAATCTCTATATATTTTTCATAATAGTCTTTTTTAAGTAATGCACTAACAATATCATATATTTCAGAATCATATCCAAATTTTTTCAATTCATCAATAATATCACTTATTCTATTATTAGATTTTATTAAATGTTTACCATAGTAATATTCAAAAAATGACCTATGATAAAATTTAAAATATTCCTCTTCATTTGTAGGTACAATTAGTTCAGTTCTATCACCACAAAATCTTATAAACTCATTGACAGCTCCTATAGTTTCATTATTGGAATGGTACGACCTTTCAAAAATAGTGCTTAATTTATGTACTATACTTTTTTTATCAACTTGTTTATTGTTGTATTTTGCTAATTCTGCAATTTTTTCAAAAGTAGTATCACTATCCAAAATTTTTCCTATCAACCCAAAATTATATGGCAATCGCTTAACCTGTATTTCTCTTTTCTTACCAATATAATTAATACATTTATCATATAATTCTATTTTGTTCTCAGGTAGTTCTAATTCTGCATTAAAAATATTCACCAAAAGCGATAATATTAAGAAACTACTTAAAAAGTTTTGTTTAATTAATTCTGTTGATTGCTCTGCAAAATTTTCAATATCATCTTCATCGAATTGTCCTAATTTACTCATATTATGTAAATATTCTTTAACTTGTTCAAGATCTACTGGTTGAACATTATATATTATATCTGTAACTGGAATAAATCCTCTATCTCTTGCTGTAATGCAAACCTTATTATTTAAATTCATTTGTTGTATAAACATTACAATCTTTTCATGTAGCTTCTCCCTTAAATCCTCTGCTACTTCATCTAAAGCGTCAAATAATATAAGTGTCCTTCCTGCCTCTAAAAAATATTGAATAAATTTTTCATTAACCTTATCTTTTCCAATACCTATAGCATCTATTAAGCTATCTCTCAAAAATTCACATATTGAATAAGCTTTTGTTCCTGCAAACTTCTCATAGTCTTTTAAGTTACAATATATAGGAAGGATTTGATCAGGAGCTATAATATTTAACTCTTCAAATCTATTTATTATATTTTGCATAAACAATGACTTTCCAAATCCTGGTCCCCCAATTATTGAAATCATATTAGCACTAATAAAAACATCTTTCCATCCTATAACTACTTTCGTCCCTTTAATATTCTGTGTAAACTTAGGAAAAACATAAAATTGATAAAAATCAAATTTTCCTTTCCCATAAATTTGACTTTTATTATTTACTTTTTTTAACATATTTATACATTCTAAACGTGTTTTCTCATACTCCTCTTTCTTATCTTGTAAGTCTATAGTAATTAAATCCATTATTTTTTCTTCTAAATTCTCAATCATTAAAGAGTTTGTATAGGCTAACCCCATTAACTCCTTTGGTATATCTTTAATCAACTTAGATTCTATTAAATTTAATATACATCGAATGTACTTTTTTAACTCCGTTCCATCTATTTGTTTATTATAAAATCTCTGAATATATTCTTGAGCTTTACTTGCAGTAGCTTCAATAAATCCTTGTTTACTATATTCTTTCTTTTTTGATGCCTCTCTATAAGATTTATAATAGAAATAATTCAAAAAGGCTACACGTGTACTATACTCATTAAAAAAACTAGTAATGGCACTTGATTCTATTTCAAGGTGTACAAAATCCTCAATTAATCCTTTTACTTCATCCTCAAGTCTAAGTTTATCAATTTTTCTTCCTAAACCTTTTAAAATATCATATCCAAATGCACACGTAATATTAATGAGTGCTGGAACAATTATATTTTCTACAACCATACTTTTTCTCCTTAGTTTTATTTATATTTATTCGTAACTACTTTATTTACTTTCCATTAATGATAAAAAGAAATTAAAATCCTTATGTAATACCTTTGCTCTGCTATATAAGGATTAGTAAATTCATCTCAAATATTCCATTTTAAGTAATTTATACAAAAACTCCAAAATCCTCGAACCTAGATTTCTCTAAGTTCGAGGATTTAACTCATGGAGGTGAATCACAGCACCACTATCCACGATTTTTTAATTTTTTAATACACTCTAAAAATTAAATATCCTATTCTCAATTATTTGATATTATATACGGCTTCCATTCTGTATTATATTGGCTAATTAGATTATTATATATCCCCTTACACTTATTTAAATCTTTTCTATAAATATCTGTTGACCCACTTTCTAATTCCTTAATCACATTTTTCAAAGTATTATCTAACTCACTTAGATGAATTTCATTAAATCCAGATGCATTCTCTATATAGTTATATAAACATCCTAGATATTCTTTAATATAATTTTTGTTGCTAAGTAATAAGGTAAAAGATTCTGATGCTAAACGTAGAATAGGTAATAACTTTTCTGCCTCTCTATTATTATAAATTTCTTTATAATAATAAGTCAGCATCCATAAATCTATCCCTTTAAATATATATTTCCATTCATTAAATAAATAATTAGCTGGTAATTCTATCTGAACATCTGAGAATTTCTCTATAGGGGTATCTTCATTCATCGTTCCTAATGAATTTTTCTTGCAATCAATTAAAATTCTATTTTGAAATATAGTTTGTTCTCCAATTTTGAAACTATTATTAAAGGAAGATATTGTTTTAGCTTTAATATATAGGGGAAAAACCTCGTTTTTAAGTAAAACTGGATCATCTAATTTATCTAAAACTTCAGTAGCTTTACCATAATTTTTAAATTTACATTCTAAAAAAGAATATGCAGCTTTTTCATTATCAGTTAAATATTCACTATTTTGATAAAGTATTTTCCTTGCTAAGAGTATTTTATTATCTTCGTTACTATAAATTAAAGACATTACATAATAATATTTAACATCTAATAAGCCTTTATTAATCTTATATGCTTTCTCAAATTGATTTAATGCATCTACATAGTATTTATCTCTATAGTATTTCTCTCCTATACGGTAATACTCTAACGCTGCGGAGTCACCTTCTCGTGAACTAATATAAGCTCCACCAATTGTAACAATAGCAGACAGAAATGAAACTATAAATATTATATCTTTAAGTATTAATAACTTATTGCTACTTTCAAAAAAGTTATGTATTTTTAAGTATTTATCAAAAATATTATTTAGTTTAGCTTTACTATTTTTATTATAACAGCTTCTGTGCAATTTATTTTTAATTTCTTTCATGTCTCCTACCTATTTAATTATAATCTGTTAAATGTAAAATACTTCACTAGATAAAATTCCTTTAATTATTAAACACTTGCTTATTCTATCTTTATCCTATTCAATCATTTCTTTAATATTAGAAATGAATAAATCAATATCTGAATGATATTTATTAGTCTTTATCATTTTACTTATTATTTTTTTTACAAAGTCTTCTCTTGTAGGTGTAGATTTTATTATTAATTGTACTCGTATTGAATCAATTGTCTCTTTCCCACAGACTATGTCGCCCACTTCTTGTGATTTTAAATAACTATTTACTTTTCTTCGTATATCAATCTGATCAGGTTTACTTAATTCTATATCAGCAATTTTATCTCCAGTTGAATTTTTAATCTCCTTCTTTCTTTCTATTTCCATGCATTTCTCATATTCAAAAACAATAGATTCTTTTGTCTCTTCATATGTCATATTTATTACATCTATAATATCCTGACTTTCTATTACATGGGTTTGGGGATATTCTTCATTAATTACCTTCGCAATAATATCAGGTATAAGCAAATAATTTTCAAATTCTTTTTTACTCCATTCTACAACCCCAAACCCTTTTTTTCTCAACTTATTTGCATCTTCTTTTTGTTTTTCTATTGGCCTAAAATCTCTATCAAACACAGCTAATTTCTTAAACTCATTATCTTCAATTGTTATAAACTTATCCCATTGATTAGTTAATACATTTTTTCTTCCACCTAACGGTAATATCTTTATCATATTATAGTTCTTACACTTATTTACACCAGCTTCTTTGCATAAAAAATCTAAATTTTCTTTATCATCTATCCCTTCTACAATAACTACTCTTTTTCCTAAATTTAATCCAACAAGCTCCTCTGTTGTGGCTCCTAGATTTCTAATTAATCCAATAAATCCTGCATCGTATTCTTCTACTCCAATTAATTCACTTTTTGAATTAAACATAACAACATTATGAGGATTTACAGAATTAATGATATCTTTTGAATGCGTTGCAATCAAAAATTTAGTTTTATACTTATTGGAAAACTGCTCAAATAATTTTATTATTTCTACTTGTAATTTTGCATGTAAATGAGCATCTGGTTCATCTAAAAGAATCATAGATGGTTTTCCAAGTAATATTTGGGCAATTACTTGTATAAATTGTAATGTCCCCATCCCTAAAGTTGAAATATCTATTCTATCAATTTTGTTCCTGTTATTAATGTTATCTGTAACTTCATATGTTGCAATAATATATTCATCCTCTTCTGGATTAAAAGAAACATCTAAGTTTTGAATACCAAATATATCTCTTACTAGTTTTTGTAACTCAAAAAATTTATTTTCTTGAATTACCTCTACTCCAGCATCATCTTCATTTATATTTTTCAAATCTAACAAGATATTTCTAAAAAGTTGATTATAGTTTCCGCTTTTCAGCATACTATTATATCTTGCAGGAGTTTTTCTTTCTTCATCTGTAACTACATTAAAGAAGCTTGGAATTAATGTAATAGGTCTATCAATAAAATTTACAATTGCTTGATGTGATATTCCTTGAGAACACCTACTAATAAAGACAGAATATGTTTCAGCAACTAATCTAGCTCCTATTTCAATGTACATTTCATTTTCAAAATAAAATGTACAAAAAACTACTCCTTTTGCCATATTAGCTCTTGCATTACAATTAAATAAGTCTATTAACTCACTTAGCAGAAATGGTATTTTATCATATCTAACCCCTGTTTGACTTCCTACAATTAATTGTCCATATTCATCATATTCTAACCTATCTGACTTATCCAACAAAGATAGTGCATGGTACCCTATCAAAACTCCTTGAATAAAAGAAGTTTTTCCTGCATTATTAGTTCCTACTAAAACTTTCAAATTATCATTTTCATTGTCAAAGGTTACACTTGCTTTAATAATCTTTTTAAAATTACTTATCCGAATATTTTTAAGCATTAATTCCTTATCTACTATTTTATTAATATTATTATTGTATATGTCTATGGCATGCTTGAGTTTACTAACTAAAAGTTTAAAATTGGTGTAATTGGATTGAGCATGCTGAGTTTGTGTATAATAATGACTTATATTAAATAAATCCATTGACCCCTTTTTAAGTTCTTTTGATATATCCTGTACTCTTTTTAGATTATTTTCAGCCTTTCTTACTTTCTCAACCTTGATTTCTACATTTTGCTTTCCAAATGCATTTACTAACAAAATCACTTTAAATAGTGCCACTTTTCCATAATACAAATTGGCTCGTGCTTCAAATCCTGAATTATCAGTTAAGTAATAATAAGAAGTCCCTGTTCCAACTCCCACATTGTTATCTAAAAAAAACTTTAATATCTCTCTAAGTGATTCACTTTTGTCCATACCATTAAATTCTTTATATAGATTGCTTTGAATACTAATTTCCGCCAACCATTCGTCAATGTTTTTCATATATTATTTATCTCCCCTCTAAATTTATAAATATTTATTTGCCTATGCTCTCAATTTATATTTACTTTATATCTTAATTTTACTTGCCATTGAATATAAATTTATCAACAAAAAATCTTTTAGAAACACCGTCTACATTAATTCCTAAATATTTTATAATGATCTATGGTACATAATTCAATACATCACTTATACTTTTTAATTATGAGGTAAATAATAATTAATTCACCACTTTTCTATAAATAAAATAGCATCATGTTTCTTAAGATAAGAATCTCTCAATCTAGTTACAGATAACTACAAATTATCTGTGGTGCGTTTAATTATTCAACTTTTATTTAAAATAATTAACTTATATACCATTTTACCACAATATTTTATTTTTTGAATTATTTTTATTTACTTTTCATCATTTTTTAAGTGCTTATTTAAAAAAAGAAGCGACAGACTTCTTTTAGCTAATCTCTTTATATTTTTATAAGCTACTTCTTTCTATGCTCCCATTATAAACATATTTAAAGGCTAAGCAGATTATAAGAAACAAAAAAGAGTAATAGGGATTAAATCTTAAGCGAAAGACTTATCCTTATTACTCTTTTTCTGTATTTGAAATAGGCTTGAAAACATTGCTTTTTTACCTATCTTATATATAATATATCTTTATGAAGAACACTCGTTCGTTTTTATAAACTCTTTTAATAAAGTTAAAACGTATTATCGTATTAAAAATCACTTCAACTGAGAATACTTATTCTTTATACTCTTTTAAGTTCATCTATTAACCATTCTAGTTGTGTTCGTGCTTCCGCAATAAGTTCATCAAATGACATGAGCTTTAAATTCTGAGTGTCATCGAGAATATTAGAGTTTACAGTACCTCCTAAAACTATAATATCTATAACAGCATTACGAATAAATTCTTTTAAATCATCTCTGTATTCAAGTGCTTGCATCTCGTGCACTCTTTCAATCTTAATAGATGGTCTCTTAAATTCGATTAAAAGATAAGCATTCTTGTATCCTTTGTTTAAAAGTAGGTCAGGTCTTTTATTAGCTCTATTTCCTGTAAAGTGCTTATTATAAAACTTATCAATAATTGATGCAGTAGTAACATTGGAACCCATCATATTATAATCATATCCAAATATCCACATGTTTTGTTCAATTGCCTTGTGAATATCCTTTTCTAAAGTATCTTTTTTATTTACAAGCTTTTGTAAATAGTCGAGAAATTTTAGTCTAGTCTTTGCTTGTTGAGCTATTATTCCAACATCTGCTAAACCAAATTCATTTAGAGCTTCTGCAAAAGTATGTACATCCTGTTCACTTGCTATATTTATGTTGTCTATAATGTCAAAGTAGATATCCTTCTCTAAGGCCTCTATCATTACATTAATTATAATGTCTATTTTCGCTTCACTCTCTCCATAAAAATTTTTTAGGATATTTTTTATTCTTTTTGAAGCATATTTTCTACGATTTTCTGGTAATCTGCTTAATTGTAATTCTAATTTTTTTTCTATATTTTTTGTTTGAATCTTTATTTCCTCTTTAAATTTTTTATGAAGTTCCGTAGTTACCTTTTCACATATAAATGCCTTTAGTTCTTGATAATCTCGTGTGTTTTCAAGTATTCCCCATGAGTTAGTAGTAAACTCCAAGAGAAAATTAGCTTCTACTTCACCATACACTTTATGTAATAATTTCATAGGTATACTTTCATCTTCTTCAATGCCCCAGAACTGAGGTTGTCCAATAATTTTATTTGAAACTCTTAAAACAATACCAGAATCATTTTTCTTAAGCCTTTTTTCTGTAATATTAAAATTTAATATAATATCCTTATTTTTTCCCAAGGAATGATTAAACTGAAAATGTTCTCCCCCAATATTTTCAACACACAAAATTTTATCGTTTATATAAATATTAAAATTCGGCTCTCTCCCATATTCAAGCAAAAGTATTTTCTTTAGCTTTTCCAGTCCAGGCATTATAAATGAAGGATTAAATTCACTGAGGTATATAGTAGTTCCATGCTCGAAAGGTTCAACCTTACAATTCTCTATATTAATATCTAATTCATTTAAGTTAATATCAACATCTATAAGTTTACTTTTATCTATTATAAGTTCTGCACATCTACCATTAGATTTGGTATTTAAGTTCATTTTTCCTGCCAAAGTTAATCCTGCAAATTTTCCAATTCCTTTTTTACCTTTAACCTTTCTTTTTTTCTCTATAGTATAGAGCCCCTTACTTTTCACCCTATCTCTAGCTATATGTAAATATTCTTTCTTAATACTATCTTCTGTCATACCTAAACCATCATCTTGTATTATAATAGTACAATTTTCACTTAATCCATCTTCAGGCAATGTTATCCATACATTGTTAGCATCTGCATCCCACGCATTATCTATCAACTCCTTTAAAGCTAATTCGCAGGTAGAATAACTTTCACCTAATAAATTGGCTAACCTACCCTCAATAAAAAAGTGTGCTCTAGACATGACATTTCCTCCTTATTTATTCATCAAATATTTAATTTTACATTTTCTCATAGTTTTAAAATTTCCTTGTGCCGCCTTTTATTTTTTACAATCTTATTTTGATAAGTCCCTCAGCTTATATATTATATAGACATTTTGCTATCTCCAATAATTATATTTGTATGTCTTCCCTAAAATATCAAAGCTGCAACTGATAATATGTATTGAACTAAACTTAAGATCTTAGCTTTTATACTTATTAAGTATTTATCAATATACTCATCATGCACATTGAAGGTTTTAACTGATTTATTATGCTGCATAAATTTAAACTCTAGAAAACTTGATTTGTCTTTTTCATCTGTTGATAGAATAAATTAAGAATCTGGAAATACTTCAGCTACTTTTTTACCTTTTTCTACGACTGGTTTTACTATATAGACTTTAAATTTTCATCAAAATTTTTTGTCGCTTAAAGATATATCGTTCTATTAGTTATTTTTTTTATAACTATACTCAGTTTTCTGTGTCTATTTTTTATTCTAGCATTAGTATCTGTTTTAAGACTGATTTGGACTTTTATGCTTTCTAAAGAACTCTTTTAATACCTTTTTATGCTCTGTATATATTTGTTTGTTGCTGAAAAAATCCATTAGCATTCCTCTATTCAAATAAATACTCTTGGGAAAATTTTTCTCCTGCAATAGCCTTATGATTTTTTTTCTTTTACTAATTTCACTCATATAATTTAAAGCATCTTCTGTGAAATCTCCCGAAGTAATGAATAATGGTAAGACTTTCTTACCAGTCTCTGATTCAACAATTGTGCAGGTCTTCTCAAAAAACTTTTTTACAGTATCAGCCTCTTTGTCAGTATCACCTAATTCAATCAATGTTCCTTCGTTATATCCTTTTGTTTCACATACAATAAGATAATCATCATCAACTGATATTACAATATCACACTCACATCTATCCCCATTGCTATCATATTTAACACCAATTTTCACACTACTGTATCCTTGATTACTAAAAATTGAAGCTATAAGAAAGTTGAATACATAACCTTTCAGCGAGCCGAATTTGCCATCATGTCCACTTTGATCTGCTGCAGCTAGTATCCCAGCTAACGCTTCTGCATCGACATTTCTAGGATCAAGGATTCTAACCATTTTTAAAGCTTCTGCTATTTTAGTTCCAAACACCTCAGTAACTGAAACAATCATAATGCCGCGTTTTCGAACAGCTTTCAAAGCATCCTCATCAATGGATTGAACAAAACAAATGGGAATTATTCTGAAATTATTTTTTGTTTTCAATTTCCCATACAACACACTTATGCGCGCAATAAACCCTGATACATCATACATTCTCATTTCACGATATAATACAGACTCAATTACAATTAGTGAGCCAGTTTTTTCCTCTGTTGGACTAAATATAGAGTCATTCTTAGATTCATATAATCCCCATAAATATGAAAATCCATATGCATCCCAATAATATCCATTGATTCCTTTTTCATCATCGTCTTCTTTTGCTACATGTGTGGAATTCCACCCCGCTATATTCATTCTCTCTATCCACCGAAGTAGTTCTCCTGTAAATTGTTTTCCAAATGCCAAATCTCTTAGTCTTTCCTCAAGCTTTATCTCATTTGTATTTATTAAAGGGACCCAACCTTCATGGGCAATAACAAAACTATCATGATTAAATTTTCTAATTGGTTTTACAAGCTTAAGTCTGAGCATATCATTAAAAATTTTTTCTACAGTTTTATGTTTATTATCCTTAACTTGTTCACTATTAAATACGCCCGCTGAAATTTTTACAAATTCAGACCAATGAAGAAATCCATCTTGCTCAATTAGTGCTTGGTATACTCTATGAATTGTTTGAGCATGGTCAGGAATTACCTCCCTAAGTTTATTTCGAATATTTTGTTTGGGAAGGAAATAAATCACTTGATTTCTAGTGAATTTTACTGGTTCTGTAGTAAGTAAGCTGTTGTTATTCTTCAATCGATATATTACTTGCCGAGCATTGTTTTCTGTTACTCCTGTCTTTGAAATTAAGTATTCTTGCAACTCACTGCCAAGCAAAGGCCCATTATCTTGTAATATTTTTGTACAAATCATCTCATAATTAATCATTTATAAATCCTCTTTTTCATATGTGTAACACTGCCCTTAATATATTTAAAATATCTATTGGCATTGTCCATTTTCATTTATAACTCAGGTACTACAAGGTTTTTGCCTACTCCTAAATCTAAAATTTATGTAACAGTGGTATTCTGCTTAATTAAATTTATTAAAACAAGAAATTTTTCGAGGAATACTTAGCACATAGAACAAGCTTGTACTAATGCCAATTAATATTTTTCTGATAGTCATGATAATTAATGAGTTCCATAAACATTAACATTTATACTACTTCTAAATGAGATGTACTCCATATAGCATTAGATTCTTACTAAAATTATTTTTAATTGACTTAAAACATGCTCTTTGCTTATTCTTTATAACTTACACAGATAATCAAAGCACTTGTCTTATAATCATATTTACTTGTGGTACGGCTCTATACTATTAAGTCTAAACTTTTTTCCTCTAAAATGCAAACAAC
Organism: Cellulosilyticum sp. I15G10I2; assembly: GCF_900095725.1. Taxonomy (NCBI): domain Bacteria; kingdom Bacillati; phylum Bacillota; class Clostridia; order Lachnospirales; family Cellulosilyticaceae; genus Cellulosilyticum; species Cellulosilyticum sp. I15G10I2. The sequence continues at coordinate 92,066 of NZ_FMMP01000019.1, read as the reverse complement.
CCACGAATTCCAACTAAGTTGTCAGAAATTCGTGGGTTATAACCATGGAGGTGAGGGGAATCGAACCCCTGTCCGAAAGCCCGGATATTGTGGTCTCTACCATCATAGCCTTTTCTTTAACATTCCCTCTGCTAAGCGTCTAAAGGCGGACTCTTAGTTTCAGTAGCTTCATGGTTACTCTCGTTGCTGCAAAGCTTAGGCAGGAGAGTGGCCCGCTAGTCGAAGCCTCGGTCTAAGCTGCGGGGGGCTTAGGGAGACTGCTGCCCTTAGGCTGCGATTGCTAAATTATCTTCAGCGTTTACTATTTTGCCAGCTTTTTACGTAGACTCCAGCAAACTACGGATGGCTGCCCCGATAGACGTGACCCCCGTCGAAACCATTGCACCCCCTTATTATAATGCGGGGCTTACGGTATACTTGACGCGGCCAATGCGACTATATGGCGACTATAAGTTTTTGATCTTAAATTCTCTTTCGTTCTGACGACGTTCATCCTTCTTGGCAATATCATCGCGTTTGTCATGAAGTTTCTTACCACGGGCAAGCCCGATCTCCATCTTGACTAAACTGCCTTTGATATAAACCTTAAGGGGTACTATCGTCATCCCTTTTTGAGTTGTTTCACCAATTAACTTAGTGATTTCTCTTTTGTGAAGTAAAAGTTTACGGGTACGAAGAGGATCTTTATTAAATATGTTTCCCTTATCATACGGATTAATATGCATGTTAAAGATATAAGCTTCTCCATCTTTGATCTTGATGAAGCTTTCTTTAACAGAACCAGCACCTTGACGAATAGATTTAACTTCTGTTCCGACAAGTACAATACCTGCTTCATAAGTTTCTTCTATAAAATAGTCATGATAAGCTTTTTTGTTCTGTGCTATTAATTTGTATGCATTTTTATCCTTTGGCATACTCGCTCTTCCTTCCCTTATTTGATGGTGCATAGACTATTATATCACATATACGTTTATTTGCAAGAGTTAAAGAGTCCCATTATTGGAACTCTTTATAGCATTTCTATCATTTCTAAAACCTAGCAGGGTGGGCGGGGGCACTTTACGGCTCGACTCGGGTTTGGCAGTGGGTAGGCGGGAGAGACGTAAAGTGCCCCCGCCGCCCCTGCGAACCTTACCAAAGAACAATCACTCAATCCGTTATTCCGTCATACTCTCAATCAGCTCCCTAATCTTCGGCGTACACCTATTCCCCTTGCATCCACCACTTCCTGCACCAGTCACCTTTTGCACCGCTTCTACGGTATGCGCACCATCCTTAATAGCTTCCTTAATTACCTTACGGCTAATCCCCTTACAAATACATACCTTAGTCAATTTATCCTTTAACGCTTGATCTAAATCGTCACTCATATACACCGCTCCTTTTTTTAGAGTGCCTTAAGCGCTGCTGCATTTAGCAGACTCCAAGGCTTATTAAAGTGGGGTTGAAAAAAGAAATCTGTCATAGCCAGTTCTTCGATCGTCATATTATTTTGTACAACTACAGATAAAGTATTCATAAATTGGGTCAAATCCTGCTTAGAAATAATCTGCCCCCCAAGGATCCTTCTTGTAGACTTATCATAAACTAATTTAACAGTAGCCATTTCAAAAGTCGGCATAAACTCCGGTCGATAGTTATCTGTAAGGACTACAGCGTCGATCTCCCTATCTGTAGTTGCTCTTGCCACCTCTTCAGTCATACCCGTAGAAGCAATACAATATTCATAAATCTTAATACCTGATGTAGCTTGTGTCCCCATATACTTAAGCTTAGGTTCCATAAGGTTTTTAGCTACCAAAGTCCCCATTCTTACCGCATTTGTTGCAAGAGGAATATAACGATAATCTCCCGCTGGGTTAAACCGTACCACACAGCAGTCCCCTGCAGCAAAAACATCCTTTTCACTCGTTCTCATATAGTCATCAATAAGAATGGCCCCATTAGGCAACGTATCAATCTTTCCTTTGACTAAAGCGCTATTAGGTGCAAACCCAATGCACATCACAACCAGATCTGCATCATAACTCGCCCTATCTGTAATAACTTTTGTCACTTTTCCTTGTTCGCCTTCAAACTTAACAACCGATTCTTTAAGTGCAAGCTTTATGCCATGATTAATAAACGCATTTTCTGCAAGGTCTGTAAATTCATCATCTAAATATTTACTCATAATACGTTCTTCTGCATCAATAAGTGTAACCTGCTTGCCTTTTACCTCAAAAGCCTCTGCAAGCTCTACACCAATGTAGCCTGCGCCTATTACCACCACATTTTGAACTTCCTCTGTCTTTTGAATGATAGTCTGCGCATGATTATAATTTTTACAAAGTACAATGTTCTCTTGATCTATCCCTTCTATCGGCGGGATTACCGGCCATGAGCCCAGTGTAAGGATTAACTTATCATAGTGATCTTCAAACACTTCACCATTAGTTAAATTTTTAACTTTCAAAGTCCTGCTTTTAAAATCTATGTCTAGTACATCATGCTCCATTCGGGTTTTTACACCAAGCTTAACAAGCCCTTCAGGCGAATTATAAAATAATTTTTGAGAATCTTCTACAACACCTCCTACATTAAGGGCAATACCACAAGATAAAAATGAGATATTATTATTTCTTTCATACACTGTCACATCACAGTCTTTATAGAGTGCTTTAATATTAACAACAGCAGCTGTGCCTGCATGGGTACATCCTACAACAACGACTTTCATTTTAATTCCTCCCATTTCAAAATATTCATCATTACATCTATTAATTACATTTATTATTATGCTTATTTCATATTTTAAACATATCATATATAATAACAAATATCAATGGAAATCTATTATTATTAACAAAATTATATGTAAATTTAAAAAGAACCAAAAGAAGGATACCTTGAATAGATATCCTTCTTTTGGATTCCTTTAGCTTCTTCTATATCTGTGCAACATCTTCTACGTTAAGCACACCGTCTAAACTTCGCAGTAGTGCCATAATATCGGCATGGTTCTCATTATGGGAAGTTTGAATCGTCAACAGAGCCCCTACCCCTTGAGCGTTGTATTTACTTGGCTCTGTGAGCTGAATACCGAGTATCTTCAACTCATAAGTTTTTGTCAGATCAATAAATACCCTTACATTTTCAATATTTGAAAACTCCATATAAATTTCTAAAATTGGCGATTTTGCTACAATCATATTATCTACTTTTTGTACCACAGTCATAACGATAAAGATAAAAATACATCCGATGATTGCTGCAGAATAGAAGCCAATACCTATTGCAAGTCCCATCGTCGCTGAGGCCCAAAGCCCTGCTGCTGTGGTAAGTCCTCTAATCTGCTGCCTGCCCGTTACAATAATTGTTCCTGCACCTAAGAAACCTATTCCGCTTATTACTTGGGCTCCAAGCCTTGCTGGATCTACAATCTCACCGTAGACATTGAAAATATATTGATTGGTAATCATCGCAAGAGTTGCCCCTATACATACGAGAATATGTGTCTTTAAGCCTGCTGGTCTTCTTTTTTTGATACGGTCAAAACCAATAATCCCCCCACACAGGCACGCCAATACAAGCCTTACGATAATAGAAAGAATGTTCACTTCATTTAAATAAGCGCCTATATTTTGCAAGTTACTTCACCCTCTCTATTTTTCTATATTTGATGTTGTGCCTAGCCCTATTTTTTTAAACCTAATTAAATATAACCATTCTAAGCACTTCATCCCATTTTGTTTCAACGCCCAGTGCCCTTGTAATTTCTGCTACGGGCACAAAAGTTCTGTCATGATATATCTCTGGCGGTGCCGACATTTGCTTTGCTACGCCATCTATATGCATAATACTGCTTCCTATTTTAAGCGCTATCACCTGATCCCCCACCACCGTTACTGTCCGTGTAGTACCATTCCACATAACATTACCTGGGTCAATCCCCAGCGCATAAGCTACATATTTGATCGGCAGCATAGTGCGCCCATTTTTAATATAGGGAGGTGCATCCATTGCTTTTTTCTGTCCTCCGACTGTATAAGCAGCTTCACCTATTTTAAAGGTTACCTGCTCTTTTACAACCGGTGCGCCGTCTTTACTGATAATCATAAAAGCCCCCTGCATCACTGGATCTATATCTGAGCTTGATGTAAAATCAGATAAAGCTGGTCCCCCAACTTCTGCCGTATAGGTCCCTTCTGCTACCATTTGATTGACAGTTACTAAGAAATCTTTGATTTCTATGATAGATGCACTATTTGATCTTCTGGTAACGGGTATTTCTATACCTCCAGGGACTATTTTTGCACTGCCTAGCCTAATATCTCCAGCTATTACCTGAACTAGTGGAGGATGTGTAAAGATAACCTGACTGTCTTCTATTTTAATAAACAGGTGGGTATCTTGCCTGATTTCGCCTTTTGCCGTCTCAGTTATAGTAATTTTACCCCCTCTTTGATCTTTAAGTCCCAGTCTTAGATGCATAGGTGACATTGTAACCCGTGCAGCAGGCTTAACTTCAAGAATACTTGCCGAGAGCGTATTGATTAAAGACCTGCCATCTGCTATCACTTCTATTTCGCCTTCTGTAGATGACGGTAAATCAAGGGGGAGTTCAAATTGATACTTCATTGTAGTTCCTGATAACTGTGGTACTTCAAAACCTACTGCCTTGCCATTTTGCATAATAGGATAATACAGCATCTTGGTGCCATTTAAGGTAACCTCAACTCTATTATCTTGCCCTAATCTAACCCGTGCACCCTTCGTAAAAGTAAAAGTAGTAAGTCTTTCTCGGATTAAAGACTGATGCACTTTTTCTTCAAGGGTAAAAGTGACATTTTTAGATTTACCCGCTACCGTCTCCTCCATCTTTGCTGCTATAAGGTCAATACCATAATCCACAACTTTAAGTACATTTACAGTTGTATTAAAGATCAGATCCCCTTGTAAGTTAACAGTAACCATTCCCTGTGCTGGTGTTTGGTTGGTCGTCTTAAGCCCTACCCCGCTTAAAACAAATCCCCCTGTAGATTGCACACTACTAAGGTCCGGTAATGTAAGTTCTAAAGTCTGTGCATCAATCTTTCTTAAATTTTGACTGCCTCCGGTTATTGTATCAAAACCTTTAATACCCTGTAATTTAGGCACTCCAAGCGATGGCATATCAAGGACAAACTCATAGTCATTAGAATTTAAAACCATTTGAATAGTATTTCTTTTATGATTTAACATCGCCTTATGAAAAGCTTGTGAATAAGGCTCTTCAATCACTAAATCAGCCATCACACTATCTCTTGTTGCAGTGCTTACTTTATCTGATGTAACTTTTCCCCTATAGTCCATTGACTTTGCAAAACTATGGGTATTTGCGCTTACAGCTGTATTATTATTATTAATCCTAACCGTAGCCACAGCTTCTTTGATCTGTGTATGCAGCGGGATCCTCAAACTCACACCCGCAAAAATCATTGCGTCCTTAACTCTTATCTGAAGCTCTTTATGATTTATTTTTAAAGTCTCTAATCGTGGCATACTCTCAGAAAAGGGCATCCCTTGTATTTCACCTATAATTTCATTGATGCCAGTTCCTACTGCCCATTCAGCACCTTCTAGTATCAAATAGAAAGTATCTTCGGGTTCTAGTTCATCTTTTAAATCTATCACTAAACGGGGAGCCCCTTGGGCTTCAATTACTTCATCTACGCCCACTGTTACTACCTTTGTAATTCTATTATCTGATGCGCTATAGCTGATCGTCGGAAACATTGTAAATATAATCGCTGAAACTAATAGATAAATGATACTTTTTTGCATTGTCATATCGAAAGTCCTCCTAGTCGTCCTATAATTGACGTCGATTTTTTAGATTCCTCTCCTCCATTATAAAGGATTAAAAAACATAATGACAATACAAGTACCCCTCTTCCCTTCAATTCCCTTGTTAATAATTAGTAGCCTCTAAACTCTTTTTCAACCTTATCTATAAATGCATCCCAGTTTTCAAGAATAAGTCTAGGACAGGCTTTACCACTAAAATGTTGATGTGTTGTAACCCTTGAAAGCGGTATTTTATAGTATTTCATAAGATAAGCAATAAGCTTAATTGCATTTTCTTCTGACTGTTCGTAATTGCCTGATTCACAAATCTCTATCCCGATTCCATATTCATTTCCGACTGATGAACCCGCGTGGTGAGCAACTTCATTAAGGGGGATAGCTTCTATAATCTCACGCTCATCTACTACAATATGCCATGAAGTATCTGAAGTGTTCGTTATATTGGTTAAGTAATTTCTTTCACTTCTTGCGTCACTTGTTTCATTGGCTGTGTTATGTACTACAATATATTTAATTTTTCTATGTCTGCCAGGCCTTTTTCCAGACTCTGGTATCGTATCAATTGTATACGGTATCCCTATTACTTTTTCTATATCTTTTTGCACAATAGGCTTTGGCTTTGGCTTTACCAGCATCGCTACGCCTATAAGCGCTATAAGTGTCATAATAAATACTGCATCTTTATAATATTGCCGCCTATGGCTTTTGTCTTTATATTGCTTCATGTTGTCTCCTTAACTTATCTATTTGATTCTTACTATGTCATTTTTCTATACCAGTCCCTCTTGGCATTATACTATAGATTGCTTAGAAAATCTATTTTAAAGATAGCTGGTAACTAAAGCCAGTCTTACCAAAAGCCAGCTGACTTTAGTGGTGGCTAAAGTCAGCTGGCTTTTTAAAAGTTTTATTGCTCTTGTTTATCAAGTTCTTGCTTATTAAATTCTTCTTCACTTACTAATCTAAAATCTATTGATCTTGTGATAGTATCTGTTTTTAGCACCTGTACATAGACCTTATCTCCCAAACGGTAGATTTGTTTTGTACGATCCCCGATCCATCTATGGCCTGCCTCATCATAAATATAATAATCATCTGCCATCTCATTCACATGAACAAGTCCTTCTACTGTATTAGGAAGTTCTACATAAACACCCCAAGAAGTTGTACCTGTAATAACTCCTCTAAATAACTGTCCAACAAATTGTTCCATATATTCAACTTTTTTAAGTTTAATGGTTTCTCTTTCAGCTTCTTCTGCACGTCTTTCACGCATTGAGGATTGCTTAGCCACCTCTGGCATTCTCTCAAACAGTACAGCTTCCTTTTTACCAGTAAGCTGATGATGTAGATTGTATTTAATAATACGATGAATCTGAAGATCCGGATATCTTCTGATAGGTGATGTAAAATGGCAGTAATAACGTGCGGCAAGTCCAAAATGCCCATTACATTCTGCAGTATATCTGGCCTGCTTCATCGAGCGAAGAAGCAGATGACTGATGATGCTTTCTTCTGGCTTATCTGCTATATCATCCAGTATTTTCTGCATATCTTTTGGATGTACCTTTTGAGCAGCACCCTTGATATTATAACCAAAGTTATTAATGAATTCTGTAAGTGCCAATATTTTCACTGGATCTGGATCTTCATGGCTACGGTAAACAAAAGGTTTTTCTTGCCAGAAGTAATCCTCTGCAATTGTCTCATTACATATAAGCATAAACTCCTCGATAATACGGGTTGCCACGTTTCTGTCATAAGGTTTGATTTCTATAGGTGTACCGTCTTTATCAAGAATAATTTTTGTTTCTTCAAAGTCAAAGTCTATCGAACCACGTTTCATACGTCTTTTACGCAGTAGATCCGCAAGGTCTCTCATGCTTTCAAACATAGGAATAAAATCTTTGTAACGCTCTTTAAGCGCCTCGTCTTCATCAATTAATATCTTTTTAACATTTGTATAAGTCATACGTTCATCAATCTTGATAACTGTTTCCATAATTTGATGGCTTTGTACATTTCCATGGGAGTCAATATCCATCATACATGTTAAGGCAAGTCTATCCACCCCTGCATTCAAAGAACAAATGCCATTACTTAGTTTATGTGGCAGCATAGGGATAACTCTGTCAACCAGATAGATACTTGTGCCCCGCTCAAGCGCTTCATCATCTAACGGATGTTTCTCTTTCACATAGTGCGTTACATCAGCAATATGTACGCCTAAACGATACATCCCGTTATCTAATCTTTCTATAGAAATAGCATCATCTAAATCCTTAGCATCTTCTCCATCAATTGTTACCATCTGAAGGGCTCTTAAATCTGTTCTCCCCTTTTTATCTTGCTCTGGTACCTCGGTTGGAATGTTTTCTACTTCGTCCATCACTTCTTTTGAGAATTCTCTTGGTAGATCATATTGATAAATAATAGAAAGAATATCTACCCCCGGATCATTAACATGTCCAAGAACTGATAATATTTGTCCCTCTGGATTTCTGCGTTCTTCTGCCCAATTCGTAATTTGAACAAGTACTTTATGTCCTGAAACTGCACCCTTAGAAAGTTTTTTTGGAATAAAAACATCTCTTGAATATTTTTGATCATCAGGCACAACAAAACCAAAATTTTCGCTCTCTTGATAAGTGCCGACTAAACTTTCTGGACCTCTTTGAAGAATTTCAATAATTTCTGCTTCTGCCCGTTTCTCGGATGTCGGTTGTTTTGTAATTCTGCACATAACTCTATCTTTATGCATAGCACCATTTACCCCTGATGCAGGAATAAAGATATCTTTCTCATCTTCATCAAGTATTAAAAAACCAAATCCTTTAGGATGTCCTTGAAAAGTTCCCGATACGAGATTAAAAGTTTGCGGCACAGCAAACTTGCCTCTTTTAGTCCTTATCACTTTACCTTCTTTAATAAGCTCTCCCAGCATTTCTTCGAGCTCTGGTCTATCAGCCGGCGGAACTTGGAGTATTGTCATAATCTCTTTAATTTTAAGTGGTACATAACTTGGGTGTTTCATCATATCAATTAAGATTTGTTTTCTTGTGGGTGTCTTAGATTGGTTTTCTTCATTTCTCATAAGATCAACTCTTTTCTTTTATAAAGTCATACTCATAGTGTTATTTTTCATCATATTCATAAATTTATTTATAGCTATTATACCCGATTATAGTTTGAATTACTCTTTAAACTAATAATAATCATTATACCATAGTGTACTATTTTTTTTAAGATAAAATATATTTTGATAAAAAAATACACCTTACATTGACAATGTAAAGTGCACTTTTTATTAGTTCAGAATCATAAGTACTAATGCAAGAATTACAAAAAGAGCTGCTGTAGCCTTAGTCCATCTTTCAAACTTACCTTCTAAACTATGTTTTTTGTTTTTATCCCAATAACTATTATTGCTGCTGCTTGTCCCTCCGCCTAGAGAACCAAGTCCTGCTGATTTACCTTCTTGAAGTAAAACAACTGTAATAATTGCAAGTGCTGCAATTACATAGATCACAGTTAAAACTATTTTTACTATGTCCATAGTTTAAAGCCTCCTTCAAACTGTAATGTTTACACATCTTTCCTTATCATATCATAGAGTCATAAAAAAAGCAATAAACTTACATACCATTAAAACTATTTTGCATCATCATCTGTCCGACATAAGCCAGCCCAATCCCTACTAAGGTAAAAAAGGTTTGCACACATACAACAACCCCTATACCTTTTTTAATACTGGTTCTTGTTACGACAGAGTAGCCAATAACTAATATAACAAGTGCCCAGATCGCTGGAAGGCTTAAGAGTTGAGCAATTACATTTAATGCAATATTCCCAGCTAACATATCTTCATCTAATAAAATAGGCAGGCCTAAAACAGTATGTGCTGTAGGAATAAAGAACGCAATTAATTTATCTACACACATCACCGCACTTCCAACCATTTGTGAAAAAAGCGCAACTACAAATAAAGAGCCAAATTTTCCTTTATCTTTTACAATAGCTTTTACTATTTGAATAAGCAAGGCTGTTAAAAAAGCACTTACAAATATCATAACAACTGCTGCTATGATCCCTGATATTTGTGTCATGGCATATCTTTGACCTATCATCTCTTCTGATATGCCGCTCATCCTAAACTGATCATATAGCGTTTGTTTCATAACAGGATTTATAAAAGTAAGTAATGTCGCTATAACTGTAAATAAAATAGAACCTATAATGCCTATAGCCATACCTTGTGGTGGTTCATGATAAAAATTTTCTTCCATCATCTTTTTAGGTGATGAAAATATATTAACAAAATGCATATACCAAGGTGTAATCTCTCTTGTTTCTTCTTCTATAATTTTTTCTCTATCAACTACGGCAAATCCTCCATCTAGAAGGTCTCTTTCTTGTTCACCTGACTGAAATTTTTCTTCATTCATTTTAGCTTCCCCCATCTTTATTTATTTAATCGTATTTATTATATAATAAGCTACTTGATAAAACAATTAACAATATTTTATATATTTTTAAGTTTATTCCTTGACGAATACCAACACATTGACTAATTAGTCATTATCCATTATATGTATAACCTGTATAGCTCAACCTATAAATGTGTTTTTGTATAACCCGTTTAAAAAGAATAAAAATTGGGCTTAGGAAGTCCTAAACCCATATATTTTAATAAATAATTATTGATTAAGATTAAAGAAAGATTTTTTGCCTTTAAACTGCGCAACATCTCCCAATTGCTCTTCGATACGAAGAAGCTGGTTGTATTTAGCTGTTCTGTCTGATCGTGCAGGTGCACCTGTTTTAATCTGTCCAGCATTAACAGCAACTACAATATCTGCTATTGTATCATCTTCCGATTCTCCTGAACGATGAGATACAACGGCTGTATATCCTGCTCGGTTAGCCATTTCAATGGCATTAAAAGTTTCTGTAAGGGTACCAATTTGATTAACTTTGATAAGAATCGAATTACCAATTTGTTTTTGGATACCTTTTTCTAAAATCTCAGTATTTGTTACAAATAAGTCATCTCCAACTAACTGAACTTTCTTGCCAAGTCTTTTTGTAAGAAGCTCCCAGCCTATCCAGTCGTTTTCTCCTACACCATCTTCTATAGAAATAATAGGGAATTTCTCTGTAAGGTTTTCATAGTAGTCTACCATTTCTTCTGATGTTCTTACAATTTGCTGGCCTGCCATTTTGCTTTCGCCTTCAAAATAATATTTGCCATCCTCTGCATTATATAACTCTGATGCAGCAGAATCTAATGCAATGGCTATTTGTTCACCTGGGGTATAGCCTGCTTTTTGAATAGCTTCTACAATAAGCGTTAATACCTCTTCTGCAGTTGAAAGGTCTGGGGCAAATCCACCTTCATCGCCAACACCGGTTGCAAGTCCTCTGCCATTAAGCACCTTTTTAAGGGTATGATAAACCTCTACACACATTTTAAGGGCTTCACTAAAAGATACTGCACCTACTGGCATAATCATAAATTCTTGAAGGTCAACTGTATTATCTGCATGCTGTCCGCCATTTAATATATTCATCATAGGCACTGGAAGTACTTTTGCATTAATCCCGCCTAGATACTGATATAATGGCAGTTTAAGTGCTTTTGCAGCAGCTTTGGCTACCGCCATAGATACTCCTAAAATAGCATTTGCACCAAGTTTTGATTTGGTAGGTGTGCCATCTAGATCGATCATCATTTGGTCTATTGTACTTTGATCAATAGCATTCATCCCAATAATACTTTCGGCAATGATTTTATTCACATTATCTACTGCTTTTTTAACACCTTTACCACCATATCTTGAAGCATCTTCATCTCTAAGTTCAATGGCTTCTCTTTCTCCAGTTGATGCGCCAGATGGTACAATTGCACGTCCAACATAGTCACCTTCTACAACAACTTCAACTTCTATAGTGGGGTTCGCTCTAGAGTCTAATACTTCTCTTGCAAATACATCTAGAATTTCAATATATCCCTTCATAATCAAAGCCTCCCATTTCTGTTTAATATTCTAAACTATTTTTACCGCATTAAAGCCAATTTATGCATCATAAGTGTTTACTTATTCCTGCTTTTAACTGACTTCTTAAGAAAATCATCGCTACACTTGTATGAGCTATTTCTTATATCTATATGTTGACATATTTACAAACTTATATCAAGGTATAATTTCAATAAATTGTTTAAGTATTTCTCTGTTTTTACATCTGTTTTTGATAATGCTAAAAAAGAATAACTGTGGATGCAGTTCCTTGACAACGTCCGCAAGAGGGGGAGTATAGCTATCCTCCCCCCCCCTCGCGGCCCGTTTGCCAGTAACATTTAATACTCCATTACCCCTTTAATTTAATAAAAAATAGCGCATCAGCCTTTATATAAGACATGACGCACTATTTTTAATCTTTTAGATTGTAATTCATATTGCTATATTGCTACTTTTGAAGTAAAGACTCCCCAGTCATTTCTGCTGGTTTATCCATTCCCATCATCTCAAGAAGTGTTGGCGCTATATCTGCAAGCTTGCCGCCTTCTTTAAGCGTTACACCCTCTTTGTAATTCACAAGGACAAAGGGTACAGGATTAATTGTATGTGCTGTAAATGGTTCATTATTTGTATAATCAATCATTTGCTCTGCATTGCCGTGGTCTGCACAGATAAAGGCATAGCCATTTGTTTCTTCAATAGCTGTAATTACCTGCCCTACCGCCTTATCCACTGCTTCTATAGCTGCTTTAGCAGCTGACATGATACCTGTATGTCCTACCATGTCTGGATTTGCAAAGTTTGCTACAATCACATCATATTGACCTGATCTAATAGATTCTTCAAGTGCATCAGCTACCTCGAAAACACTCATCTCTGGTTTAAGATCATAGGTTGCAACTTTAGGCGATGGAATGAGTTTTCTTTCTTCTCCATGATTAGGCTCTTCTACGCCACCATTAAAGAAGAATGTAACATGTGCATATTTTTCTGTTTCAGCAATACGCAGCTGTGTTTTGCCGCACTGCGCTAAATACTCTCCAAAAGTGTTTGATAAAGTTTGAGGTGCAAAAGCAACTTCTTTATTTGGAATAGTAATATCATACTGCGTAAAAGTTACAAAATGTACAGGGATTCTGTCTCTTTTAAAACCACTAAACTCTGGATCACAGAATACTCTTGTAAGCTCACGGGCTCTGTCTGGTCTAAAGTTAAAGAAGATCGCTGTGTCATTTTCTGAAAGTTTAGCTACTGGCGCACCATCTTTAGTAATAACTGTTGGCAGTACAAACTCATCATTTACGTCTTTAGCATAAGAGTCTGCAATAGCAGCTACTGCGTCAGATGCCTCTTCACCTTGGCCATATGCTATAGCATTATAAGCTTTTTCTACACGGTCCCATCTGTTGTCACGGTCCATTGCATAGTATCTGCCTGATACTGTTGCCACTTCACCTACGCCAATCTCCTGCATCTTAGCCACTAAGCTTTCGGCATAGCTTTTGCCAGATGTAGGCGGTGTGTCACGTCCATCTAAGAATAGATGTAAATAAACTTTTGTTAAGCCGATTTTTTTAGCCATTTCTAAAAGTCCATAAACATGTGTAATATGGCTGTGTACCCCGCCATCAGAAAGAAGTCCGAATAAGTGCAGTGCAGTGCCCTTATCTTTACACTTTTGCATGCCTTCACTTAGGGCTTTATTTGTAAAAAAGTCCCCATCCTGAATAGCTTTTGTAATACGTGTAAGTTCTTGATAAACAGTGCGGCCTGCGCCCATATTAAGGTGTCCCACTTCTGAGTTACCCATTTGTCCATCTGGAAGACCTACTGCCATCCCACTTGCATAACCTTTTACAGTAGGATACTGTTTCATAATACGATCTATGTGAGGCTTGTTGGCTTCGCATATTGCATTGGCTTCACATTTATCGTTAATACCGAATCCATCGAGTATTAACAGCAACGTTGTTTGTTTGCTCATTATTTTTCTCCTTTAAATCTTAGTAGTTTACAATAGAGACAAATTCTTCTTTAAGACTTGCGCCACCTACTAAACCACCATCGATATTTCCCATGTTAAATAACTCGTTAGCATTAGCTCCATTTACAGAACCGCCGTATTGTACTCTTACTGCATCTGCTACTTCCTGGCTGTATATTTCAGCTACAACTTCTCTTATAGCTTTACATACTTCTTCTGCCTGAGCTGATGTAGCTGTTCTGCCTGTACCTATTGCCCAAATAGGTTCATACGCTATAACTACGCCTTTTGCATCTTCAGCCGCTACATCTTTAAGTGCTACTTTTGTCTGAAGACGTACAAGATCAATTGTAATACCTTGTTCTCTTTCTTCTAAGCTCTCACCCACACAAAGGATAGGTACTAACTTATGTTCAATAGCTTTTTTAACTTTTTTATTAACTGTTACATCTGTTTCAGCGAAGTATTGTCTTCTTTCTGAGTGACCAATGATAACATATTTAACACCAAGCTCTACGAGCATATCAGGTGCAATTTCTCCTGTATAAGCGCCGCTTTCTTCAAAATACATATTTTGTGCACCAACTTGAATGTTAGTTCCTTTAACAGCTTCTAATACCGCTGGAAGTGCCACGTAAGGAGGGCATACAACTACATCTACATCTGTCACATTAATTTTATCTTTTAAAGTCCCAATAAGTGCTACAGCTTTTGCTGGAGACATGTTCATTTTCCAATTACCTGCTACGATTTTTTTACGCATGATCTTTCTCCTTTTAATTGTATTTTATATAGAGAAACAATCTATAAATTTAAGTTATTCATTTACTAAAAATTGTTTCTCAGAATGATTTCACATTAAATAACCTCGTGAAGAAATTAAACCTAAAATGTGAAATCTATAAGTAGAATAATCTCATAATACTCCCACTTGAAAAAGTGGGAGATTTAAGCTGCACTAATAGATAAATAGATAGAATTATTTGTTATCAGCTGCTGCTACTCCTGGAAGTTCTTTACCTTCTAAGAACTCAAGACTTGCACCGCCTCCTGTTGAAATATGGCTCATTTTATCTGCAAAACCTAAACGTTTAACAGCATTTACAGAGTCTCCGCCACCGATTACAGTCGTTGCGCCTTCTAAGTTTGCAAGAGCTTCTGCTACTTTTAGCGTACCTTCTGCAAAGTTTGAGAATTCAAATACACCCATCGGTCCGTTCCAAACTACTGTTTTAGCACCATTTAAAGCCTCCATGTAAAGAGCGATTGTTTTTGGACCAATATCAAATCCTGACCAACCCGCTTCAATCGTTTCTACTGTTTTGAACTCTGTATCATTAGAAAATTCTTTTCCGATAACATGGTCAACTGGCAGTAAAAGTTTTACGCCTTTAGCTTCTGCTTTTTTGATCATCTCTAGTGCGTAGTCCATTTTATCTTCTTCAAGAAGTGAACCACCAATTTCTTGTCCTTGTGCTTTAAGGAATGTGTAAGCCATTCCTCCACCAATAATAAGTATATCTACTTTTTCAAGCAGGTTGTTAATAACATTGATTTTATCTGAAACTTTGGCACCACCAAGAATGGCTACGAAAGGACGCACTGGATTTTCTACAGCTTCTCCAAGGAATTTGATTTCTTTTTCCATTAAGTAACCTACTGCATTTTCTTTAGTGAATTTTGTTACACCAACGTTTGAGCAGTGTGCACGATGAGCTGTACCAAAAGCGTCATTTACAAATACTTCATTATCACAAAGCGCTGCAAGTTCTTTTGCATAGCCCTCAGCTGCTTCATCTTTACCATATTTTGTTTCTTCTGCTCTATAACGCGTGTTTTGAAGAAGCATCACTTCACCATTCTGTAGTTCAGCTGCCATAGCTTTTGTAGCAGCACCTACAACTTCGTTATCATCAGCAAATTTAACCGCTGTGCCTAAATGTTTAGAAAGACTTTCTGCAACTGGTGCCAGTGAAAGCTCTGGTTTAGCTTCTCCTTTTGGTTTACCAAGGTGAGAGCAAAGGATTACTTTTGCCCCTTGTTCCATTAATTTTTTAATCGTTGGAAGTGCCCCTACGATACGGTTTTCATTTTGGATTACGCCTTCTTTAAGAGGTACGTTAAAGTCGCAGCGTACGAGTACTTTTTTACCAGCAAGGCCTTGTAAGTTTTCTACTGTTTTTTTATTTAACATTTTAATAATCTCCTTCCGAAAATAAATAATATTTTATAATCAAAAAGGGCCCAGCCCTATAGTCTAACCTACAAGACCGGACCCATTATGGATCTTTTTTAGTTGAGTAATTTACACCTTATTTGCTTAGTAAATCTTATTTACTCAGTAAATCTTATTTACTGTTTTCAGCGAAATATTTAATAGTTCTAACCATTTGGCTAGTGTATGAATTTTCATTGTCATACCAAGAAACAACTTTAACTAAAGTTTTATCTCCAAGATCTGTCACTTTTGTTTGTGTTGCATCAAATAAAGAACCGTATGTGATACCAATGATATCTGAAGATACTAATTCCTCTTCTGTGTAACCAAATGAATCATTTGCAGCAGCTTTCATAGCAGCATTAACATCATCTTTAGTTATTTTTCCATTAACAACTGCAACAAGTTCTGTAATAGAACCAGTGATAACTGGTACACGTTGAGCAGCTCCGTCTAATTTACCAGCAAGTGTTGGAATAACAAGACCGATAGCTTTTGCAGCACCTGTTGTGTTAGGAACGATGTTAGCAGCCGCAGCTCTAGCACGTCTTAAATCACCTTTGCCGTGAGGACCATCTAATGTATTTTGATCGTTTGTGTAAGCATGGATAGTTGTCATGAAACCTTTTTCTACTGCAGCTAAATCGTTAAGAGCTTTAGCCATAGGTGCTAAACAGTTTGTAGTACAAGAAGCAGCTGAAATAACTGTTTCTGAACCATCTAAGATATCATGATTTACATTGAATACTACAGTTTTAAGATCTCCTGTAGCTGGTGCAGAAATAACAACTTTTTTAGCACCTGCTGTAATATGAGCTTCTGCTTTAGTTTTATCTGCAAAGAATCCTGTACACTCAAGTACAACATCTACTGCAAGATCTCCCCAAGGTAAGTTTTTAGGGTCTCTTTCTGCGTAAATTTTAATTTCTTTACCGTCTACTACGATTGAATCTTCAGTTGCTTCTACTGCTTTGCCATATCTGCCTTGAGCTGAGTCATATTTTAATAAGTGTGCGAGTGTCTTAGCATTTGTTAAATCATTGATTGCTACTACTTCATATCCTTGTGCACCAAACATTTGTCTAAATGCAAGACGTCCGATACGTCCAAATCCATTAATTGCTACTTTTACAGCCATTATTGGTTCCTCCTTGAGATTTCTTTTAAATTTATATTCAAATCGCCATTAAATAGTATGTACTGCCTATAGCGATATGATACCAAATACATTTGATTATCACTTTACTTTTTTAAATATCATGCGTCATTTTTTTAACAATTTCTCTTGCAGCTGCCTCATCAAGTATAAGGTAACTATTCTTTAGTAATGCTCTTGTGGCTAAAATAGCGTTTGCCTTAGATACACCACCTGCCACTGCTATTTTTATAGGAATAGTTCTGGCAATATCTGGTGCAACACCTATAGACTGTGTCGCATAAACGACTTGTCCTTTGGCATCAAAATAATGTCTAAAAGCTTCAGCTGTCGCCTGCTTTTGTGTCAGTATATTTAATACCTCTTCAGACTCTTTTCTGCGTGTAGCCATTTTCATTGCATTGCCTATTCCAAATATTATAATATCTGTTTTTGCTATTTTTTGCAATATTTTTTGTATTTGTGGCTCACTTTTAATTAAATTAATAGACTGCGTACTGAGATTGTCAGGAATTGTCAAAAGTTCATAGTCAGCGCCTAACCGCTTAGCCAGCTCAACTGCTACAGTATTAGCCTGAAACTCAGCTTTATTGCCTACACTGCCTCTAGCAGGTATAACCATAAGGTTTTTATAGTGATAATGCTGTTTAGGCATGGATTCAACCATCTTAAAAATCGTTGTTCCACCCGTTATAGCCATGGTGGTATCGTCCTTTAAAACGGAACTAAGTACGCTTGCACAAGCCCTACCAAGCTTATTTTTGACCTCTTCATTTGTATCTACATTACCTTTAACAATAATAGCTTGCTTTAAATCTAATAATGCACTTACATCCTTCTCTAACGCTGAAAACTCTTCTAACATTTGAAGCGGAAGGTAGAGTGTATCTAGTAGTTTTTCGCCTTCTTCCGCAATTACTATGCCAAGATGTGAAATGTGTATAAGTCCCTGTTCTGTAAGTACATCCACTTCTTTTCTAATGGTTCTTTCTGAAAGATCCAGTATTGAAGCAAGACCCCTTCTGCCTATTGGCCCACATTCTAATATTGTTTGCAGAAGAAGATATCTCTCCTTAAACAACCTAATTGCCTCCGGAAGTAGTTTTTCTAATGCGTATACAGTATTTTGCATTGTCATACTCCTTGGGAACACTTTTATCCCACATACTTACTTTATGTCCCATGGTTCTATTTTATACAATTTTTCCATATAAATCAATGGTATTTTTACAAATTTATAATATAAATTTTTATCATCAACATACTCACGCTAAAAGCATGGACTTTTAAATAGTATAAATCCTTACAAGTAAGTTTATACAACTTTTTAATAAATATAAAACACCCTACATAGGTATTTCCCAGTAGAGTGTTTGTTAAAATTTTTATTCGAGTATCGCCGATAGATCCATATCCTCTGTTGTAAGTGATTTATTTTCATCTAGTATAGTCATTGCAATATTGGATGCATGGTCTGATATACGTTCTAAGTTGCTGATTACATCTAGAAATATAACGCCAGCTGTAGAGCTGCATTTGTTTTCTGCAAGACGCTTAATATGTCTTGAACGTAATACTTCTTCTAGTTTATCTACAGTCTGCTCTAGTGGCAGCGCTTTTTTTGCAATAGTCTTGTCATCAAACTCATAAGCTTGCAGTGCTAGTTCAAAACATTTAATAGATATATCTGTAATCTCTTTAAGTTCCTGAACTGCTACCTCTGAAAACTCCTGTGATTCTTTCACAAGAAGCTGTGCAAGCTCTGCTATATTTTCTGCATGGTCACCTACACGTTCAATATCACTTACAGTATGAAAAAGCCCTGTAATAGTGCTATGTTCCTGCTCAGAAAGGTTAGCGTTTGAAAGCTTAACTAAATAATGATTAATACCGTGCTGCAATTGATTAATAATCTTTTCTCTGTCAAATACTTCTTGTACTTTAGCAG
Organism: Cellulosilyticum sp. I15G10I2; assembly: GCF_900095725.1. NCBI lineage: Bacteria > Bacillati > Bacillota > Clostridia > Lachnospirales > Cellulosilyticaceae > Cellulosilyticum > Cellulosilyticum sp. I15G10I2. The sequence continues at coordinate 72,908 of NZ_FMMP01000019.1, read as the reverse complement.
AATCTTTTTTATATAAAGCCTCCATGGCCGCTTTTGCATTTTGAACAGACATATTTCCCATACGAACCACTTCTTTGATCGCATTGCCTACCGCAAAAGATGGTGTTTCTAAAATACGTTCATCAAGGTGCTGAAGCTCGCCTTCAGATATATCTTCTTTACCAGATATAAGCTTTTCAGCAAAGTATACGAGCAGTCCTGCAAATGGGAATAATAATACGGTACAGGCTACATTAAAAACAGTATGGACAATACCAATTTGTGTAACTTCAATATTAACGGCGCCAAGCTCTGGAACTATAAACTCAAAACTAATAAGTGCAATAATAACAAATATTACAGTCCCAATAGCATTAAACATTAAGTGAATAGCTGCTGCTCTTTTAGCATTTTTATTGGCACCAATACTTGATAAAATAGCTGTAATACAAGTCCCTATATTTTGTCCTAAAATAATATAAATTGCAGCATTCCAAGGTACGAGCGCTGCAGTAGCCAGTGCTTGAAGAATCCCTACAGAAGCTGAAGAGCTTTGAATAACAGCGGTTACAATAGTTCCTGTTAAAATACCTAAAAACGGATGGCTGCCTAGTGCTATAAATAAATTTTTAACTTCTTCTAAATTTCTAAGAGGCTTGGCCGCACCACTCATCATTTCAAGTCCTAGAAAGAGTGCCCCAAATCCAAATAAAATTTCTCCAATAGTTCTTAATTTTTGTTTCTTAGAAAACATTGTAAATATAACCCCTACAATAATGGCTACAGGTGCTATTACAGATGGTTTTAAATAAGTTGTCCATTCACCTAATGATACAATCCAAGCCGTAGTGGTGGTTCCTATATTTGCTCCCATAATTACGCCAACTGCTTGTTTTAGTGACATAAGTCCTGCATTTACAAAGCCTACAACCATAACTGTTGAAGCAGATGAACTCTGAACAAGAGCTGTAACACCTGCACCTACTAAAACACCTAAAAACCTATTATTCGTCAAAACGCCTAACAAATTCTTCATGCGACTTCCAGATGCTTTTTGTAAACCTTGCCCTAAGTATTCCATCCCAAAAAGAAATAGTCCAAACCCTCCTAAAAATGCAAGAGTTATGCTTACCCAATCGATCTCATTCATGATTATCCTCCCATGCTAGTTTTACATCCAGACTCATTTTATCATCGTTTTTTTTGAGAAACAAGTTATATTTTAATTTTTATTAATAAATAATATCAGCGTGGTTGTCCGTTTTTGTTATATTTACGTAAACACGGCGTTTTTATACACAAAAAAAGAGGATATATTTCCTCTATCTTTGTAAAATAGTGCCACCACCAATAACAATATCTTTATCATAAAAAACAAGTGCCTGTCCTGGGGTAATCGCTCTTTGTTTTTCTTCAAATTCACACAGAAGAGTCTCTTCATCTACCATCTTAATCATACAGGGTGCAGCCTTATGACTGTATCTGATCTTGGCTGAGCATACTAATTCTTTTTCAAGTTTTTCAAAGGGCATAAAATTAAGTTGGTTAGCATAAACAGTGGTTGTAAATAAGTCCTCATTATCACCTATACTAATCGTATTATTTTCTGTGTTGATCCGGGTTACAAAAGCAGGTTTACCAAGTGATAATCCAAGGCCTTTTCTTTGCCCGATCGTATAGTGAATAATGCCCTTATGCTGGCCTATCACTTTGCCTTTTTTATTAACAAAGTGTCCTTTTTGTGATTTTTTTCCGGTTTCTTGTTCAATAAAACCTGCATAATCATTATCTGGAACAAAACAGATCTCTTGACTATCTGGTTTTGTTGCTACCGCAAGACCTATTTGTTTTGCGATTTCCCGCACTTCGTCTTTTGTATATTCTCCAAGTGGCATGAGTGTATGTGCGAGTTGATATTGAGAAAGATTATAAAGTGCATACGTCTGATCCTTCGCTAAGGTTTTAGATGCTCTTAACATATACCTTCCTGTATTTTCATCTTTTAAGACTCTTGCATAATGGCCGGTAGCGATATAATCCGCCCCTATTTGAAGTGCCTTCTTTAACATGGACTCCCACTTCACATAACGATTACATGCAATACATGGGTTTGGCGTTCTGGCATTTTGATATTCCTCTAAGAAATAATCTATCACGTGCTTTTTAAAATCATCCCTAAAATTAATCACATAGTGAGGCATATCAAGCTTCTGACAGACTCTTCTTGCATCATCAACAGCTGATAGTCCGCAGCAGCCACCATCTTTATCTTCTTCAGTATCTTTTTGCCAAATTTGCATGGTCATGCCAATCACTTCATAACCTTGTTCTTTTAAAAGATAGGCTGCTACTGAACTGTCAACGCCTCCTGACATACCTATAACAACTTTAGGTTTAACTTGATTAGCCATTACAGCAACCCGCTCCTTCTATATGTTCATGATCATGAACATCTTCCTTAGGTTCTTCCAGTCCTTCTATTGTAATATTATTCTTTTTAGCGTAGTCCCATAGGGCTGCATGAACTGCTTCTTCTGCAAGTAATGAACAGTGCATTTTAACAGGTGGCAGGCCATCCAATGCTTCTGCAACTGATTTATTAGTCATCTTAAGTGCTTCTTCTATGGTTTTACCAATTACAAGTTCAGTTGCCATAGAGCTTGTTGCAACAGCTGCCCCACATCCAAAGGTTTTAAACTTCGCATCTTTTATAACATCATCTTCTATTTTAAGATAAACTTTCATGATGTCTCCACACTTCGCATTGCCTACTGTGCCTACACCACTTGCTTCTTCAATTTCTCCAACATTTCTGGGATTCATAAAATGATCCATTACTTTTTCGCTATACATAAAGCTCACCTCTTGTTTGTCTTTTTTAGTATTTCTTTTTTACTTATTTAGTCTTTAAAAACTCTTCATATAATGGAGACATATCTCTCATTCTTTGTACAATTTGAGGCATTTTCTCAAGTACATAGTCTATCTCTTCTTTTGTATTATATTCTCCAAGTGTAAACCTTACAGAACCATGGGCTTTTTCATGTGGCATGCCTAAAGCCAGGAGCACATGAGACGGATCAAGGGACCCCGATGTACAGGCTGACCCACTAGAAGCTGCGATGCCATTCATATCGAGTAGGAGAAGCAAAGACTCTCCTTCAACAAATTCAACAGCAATATTAATATTATTAGGAAGCCTCTTTGTTTTATGTCCATTAAGCTTACAATATGGAATATGTGCTATTAAGCCTTCTATCATTTCATCTCTTAAGGCTGTAAGTTTTGTGATCTTAGCATCAAAATCGCTATAAGCAAGTTCCATAGCCTTTCCAAGTCCAACTATCCCAGGTACATTCTCCGTACCTGCACGTCTTCCTCTTTCTTGGGCTCCTCCATGTATAAATGGACCTATCTTAATACCTCTTTTAATATATAAAACCCCTATACCTTTAGGGCCGCAGATCTTGTGTCCTGACAAAGATAGCAGATCAATGTTTTGATCTTTTACATCTATTTTGACCTGCCCTACTGCCTGTACTGCATCCGTATGAAAAATAATTTGATGTGCCTTAGCGATTTGGCCAATTTCTTCTATGGGCATAATCGATCCAATTTCATTATTAGCATACATGATTGTAATAAGAATCGTCGTATCTTTAATGGCTTTTTTAACATCTTCCGGGTTAACCATGCCCTCACTGTCTACATCTAAGTAAGTGATTTCATAGCCTTGTTTTTCTAAATATTCACAGGTATGGAGCACTGCATGATGTTCAATCTTAGATGTAATAATATGATTGCCTTTATTTTTATAAGCTTCTGCTATGCCTTTAATCGCCCAGTTATCAGCTTCTGTTCCGCTGCCTGTAAAAAAGATTTCATTTGTATTTGCCCCTAAATGTTGAGCAATAGTTTCTCTGGCCTCATCAATAGCTTTTTTATTGATTTGAGCTAATTGATAGACGCTTGATGGATTACCAAAATTCTCAGTAAAGTAAGGGAGCATTGCGTCTAATACTTCTTTTTTAACAGGGGTGGTAGCTGCATTGTCTAAATATATTTTGTTCATGATTTTCTACGCTCCTTCAATCTATTTGCAGTAACATAAATAGATTTAAATATAATATATATGTGATGCATTTTCATTGAGTTTTTCATAATCATCCATAAGTTGTTTCAAACTAATATTATCTACTACTTTATTAATACTATCCCTTATTTTTTCCCATACTGACCTTGTTACACATTTGCCATCTAAGCTGCAATGATACGTATTATCTTCGCATGTACAATCTGTCGGTGCAAGAGACCCCTCTAGTGCTCTTAGAATATCTCCTATTGTAATATCATTTGCATCTTTTGCCAAAAAATAGCCACCTTGAGCCCCTCTTACACTAGATACTAAACCATTTTTTTTTAAAAGAGCCATAAGCTGTTCTAAGTAGTTCTCCGACATACATAGTCTCTCTGCAATACTTTTTAAAGAAATATGTTTATCTTTAGAATAAACTGCGAGATCTACCATAGCTTGCAAACCATATCTTCCTTTTGTAGATAACTTCATTTTCCTCATCCTCCAATCCCTAGTTATTTTGTAGGAATTATATATTCAGAATATCACTGGCTGTTTTTTTTGTCAATATCCGTCTTTTATAATTATTAATAGTTTTAAAGTCTTTTTGTAGTAAAATTGCTGAACATAAAAATAAGATGCATATCGACTTAGGATACACATCTTATTTATATACACTAGTTTTTTGTTGCACATTAAAACAATATCATAGCTACTATGATATTGTTTTAATCATATTTAAAATGGTATTCACATATAATTTAATATACTAGGGATCTATATAATTAAATGAGCTTCAGCCTGAATAAATAATATATCATAAAAAATATACTACCTACTAGTGACTTCTGCCCCTAATACCGGTGTTTTTAGGGGCAGGGCTATCTTTGGCTAATAAAAGTTTTTATTAGGTCGAAGCCCATTATTTTACGTGATAACTCAGAGTTTTTAAAAAGGGGATACTCTACCATTTTACAACTCTATGCTATATATTATGCCGAGGCGCCTAAAAGGTTCCTGTTATTTACTAATATTTTATTCTATTCCAACTATATTTCGTTCCACTTTTTTTGACAAAATTTTTTTTACCGATTGATCTAGACGTTCTTCTGTTATACGCCCGTTTTCATAAGCGTTTCGAATCGTATCTACTGCGCGTTTTATATCTCTAGGCATAAGTAAGATGTCATTGCCTGCTAAAAAACTCATTTCTACCGCCTCTTCTGGCCCGTAATTTTTTTCAATAGCACCCATATTCATCGCATCAGTTACAAATAATACTTCTGATGTATTAAATAGGGTATCCATATACGCAAACCACTTTTTTGATAAGGTTGCAGGATACTTTGCATCTATAGCTTCAACAATAAGATGCCCCAGCATTACGCTATCAACTGATTGTTTGATGGCTTCTATAAAGGGAACTAATTCCTCTTCTTCTAATGCTTCTTTTGTTTTATGAACATATGCAAGTCCATCATGAGAATCTTCTTGCGTATTGCCATGTCCCGGGAAATGTTTGAGTACAGGTTGTATGTTTTTGGCAAGCAAACCTTCAGCAAAGCTTATGACCATAGGGGTGACTTGCTCTTTGGTTTTTCCAAAACTTCTTGTGCCTATTACAGTATTCGCATCGTTATTATAAATATCTGCTACTGGCGCAAAATTAAGATTAAAGCCTAATTCTTTAAGGACTGCTCCCATTCTCATTGCTTCATTATAAGCAGCCTCTACATCTTCTGTCTTTCCTATATCAAATGCAGCTTTAAATGGCTCTTCAACAAATGCCGGGTTGCTGCCTATACGGCTTACCATCCCCCCTTCTTCATCCACGCCTATAAACAGAGGTATCTCTGATAGTGCCTGCATATCATCTATTAACGTTAGAACTTGTTCTTTGGTGCTGATATTTCCCTTAAATAGAATAACTCCGCCAATCTTATATTTGATAATTTTATCTTTGACTTCTTCATTAACTGATAAAATAGCATTACCTGTCTGATCATTTTGTATATCAATTATAAAAAGCTGTCCTATTTTTTCTTCTAAAGTCATTTTTCTTATCATGTCATCAATCGGATCCATTGGTTCAGTATCCACTATTGTTTCATGCGGTGAATCAGCCGCTACCTCTAAAATAGATGCCTCTTCTTGTATTGGATTTAGTCCTTGATGATCCTCAGATATTTGTGCAGTTTGACATCCTGTTAGAAAGATGCCGCCTAATATAACCATAAAGCAAATCATTATTTTAGCCATCAATCTACCTCTTTTAATTTTATTTAAGAAAGTTTATAAATACCATTGAAATTAGCTGTCCTCTTTATATATAATAAGAAGATGGCTGTTTATTTATGTAATACTCTAGATTTCACATCTTTTAATTTTAGTTATTCCCAACACTATATGATGTGAAATCATTCTAAGCAACAACTTTATAGTGATAAATGATTTATAAAATGATTTATAAGGATGGAAATAAAAATGAACATTGAAGATACTCAAGAAGCTTTTAAAAATGCTTTATATGATAAATCTTACACTTGCACCGTATGTAATCGGCCTTTTACAGCCAAGACTGTAAAAGTAGGAAAAAACCAAGTCATTTCAGTAGATAGCGATTTATATACCAGATATTCTGTTGTAAATCCCATTCTTTATGATGCGCTAGTATGCCCTAACTGTGGCTATGCTGCAGTGACCAAATCTTTTGATACCTTGCTGCCAAAACAAAAAGAATGGATCAAAACACAAATATGTGATAATTATAAAAAGATCAATTATTCTGAATACACTACCATTCAAGAATCTATCCATAAACATAAAATGGCTCTTCTAACCTGTATCACCAAAAAGGGCAAAACGGGTGAGCAAGCCTACATAGCACTCCATATTGCATGGTTATACCGTGATCTTGGTGATGAACCAAACGAAATTTCTTTTCTCCAAAGAGCCTATGAAGGATTTGACGAAGCGCTATCTACAGAAAGATTTCCCATATTTGGCCTAGATGATACAACAGTCATGTATATACTAGCTGATATTGGCTATAGACTAGGCAATTTTGACTCTGCAAAAAAATATCTGTCTACTGTCATTACCTCTCCAGGTATCTCTTCTAGAATCAAAGACAGGGCTCTTGAACTTAAGGAAAAAGTTATGCAGCATCATTAAGATAACATAAAAGACCCTATTAGGGTCTTTTTTTTACCACGCTGGATATTTACACATCCATCTTTCACTTTCTTCAAAAAGAACAAATAAATCATGGGATAATTCTTTTATTTCTTTAGAAAGTTCTATGCTGTTAAGTAATTCTTCATCAATATGGTGAGCGCCAAGGTAAGCCCCCAAAATATTCCCCGCAACAGCACCTGTACTGTCGCTATCACCATCGTGATTTACAGCGAGTAAAAGTGCTTGCTTGAGATCATTCGGATAACTTAATACAGCATAAATAGCTATAGCAAGCGTTTCTTCTGCTACAAACCCCTGTCCAAGCATTTTTAACTTTTCATAACAAGGATTACCTTCTTTTGCGAGCGCTATAGCTTTTTTGGTGAGTGCTATACATTCTTCGGCGTTTTCGTTTTGTTTAGCCATTATAAGCGCTTTATGTATAGCTTCTAATAGCTCCTCACCCTCTATAATATAATGAATAATAGCTGCTAATATGCCTGCTGCCACATATCCTGTTGGATGTCCATGGGTTATTGCAGCTGCATGCATGCCTAGTTCAAATACAGTTTTTTCATCTTCTACAAGTCCTATAGGTGCAACGCGCATCATACCGCCGCATCCTTTACTGTCATTAATAGGCTTTTTGATTGTTCCCATAATGCCTTTTCCTAAAGTCGTAATACAGGTTACGCCTGGATCTCTATACGCATGAAGCGTTTTGATTCTAATAAGCCATCCATCATAAGCACTTGGCATCCAATAGGGTGTTTTAAGTCCTTGTGTATAAAGCCATCTAAGATAAGCTCTGAATATAGCGGCAGTAGTTTCTGTTGTTGTTCTTTGTGCTTGGTTTTTCTTAGCTTTTGTAGCACTTCTAATGATCCCTTCTGCCGTAAATAAGGTCATCTGTGTATCATCAGTAATCTTAGCATAGTTAGTATCTGGTGCAAAAAGAAGGTTTGATAATCCATTTTCTCCATACTTTTCTAATATCTTATCGTAACTCATAAACTCTATTGGTGCACCTAATGCATCCCCAATAGCCCCACCTGCCAAACATCCATAAAAGTGTTCTGCCCTTCTTTTCATCTGCTAGCTACCTCCAGCTTATCTACTGATTCCTATAATACTTCAATTCTACCAACTTCTGTCTTATTTTTCAATCATTATACAATAAATTTATATGTTTTTATATTCCAGTTAAAGCTTTATGCAAATATATAAAAAAAAAGAGCATAAGTATTTAATACCTATGTTCTTTTTTTTTTATGGATATAGTATTATTCTAAAATCAGATTGTTAATAGCCGCCCCTGGTGCTACCATAGGAAGTACTTTCTCATCCATACCTATATGACAATTAAGGAGTGCTGGCTTTTTGCTTTGCAGCGCTTCTTTAAAGGCTTCTATAAACTCTTCTTGGGTCTTAATATCATAACCTTTTACACCATATGCCTTCGCTAAAAGTGTAAAGTCTGGGCCTCGATCAAGGGTAGTCTGCGAATATCTCGCTTCATAGAAAGTAGTCTGCCACTGTCTTACCATACCAAGCGTTGTATTATTCATAAGTACAATAATAACAGGAACATTATAATGCGCAATCGTTGAGAGTTCATTACTATTCATACGGAATGAACCATCTCCAGCTATATGAACAACTTGCTTTTGCGGCATACCAATTTGTGCTCCTATACTCGCACCAGTTCCATACCCCATCGTTCCAAGACCACCAGAACTTAAAAATGTATTAGGTCGTGAATACTTATAAAACTGTGCTGCCCACATCTGATGCTGTCCTACCTCTGTTGTGATAATAGCCTCCCCATCAGTTTGATCGTAGATATTTTCCATGATAAACTGTGGTCTAAGCGTCTCGTCCTTTTGATAGTCAAAATGAAACTCTTCTTTCCAACATTTTACCGCATCAACCCATTCAGGATGTTCAGCTTTAGGAATATTATGGGTAAGTGTTGTAAGTATTGTTTTAACATCTCCTACAACAGCACTATAAGCACTTACATTTTTACCTACTTCTGCAGGATCTATATCTATATGCAGTATATTAGCATGCGGTGCAAATTTTGTAACATCACTGATAACTCTATCACTAAATCTAGCACCTAATGCAATCATCAGATCACACTCTGTGGCTGCATAATTAGATGCCTTACTGCCATGCATGCCAATAAGCCCTGTTGAAAGAGGATGGGTTTCTGGAAATCCCCCAATCCCCATAAGTGAAGTGGCGACAGGTGCATCGATCTTTTCTGCAAATTGCAGCAAAATCTCATGAGCGCCACTTCTTATAACCCCTCCACCGCTATAAATCAGTGGTTTTTGGCTTGCTCTTATAAGTGTAACAGCTCTATCTATGTCTTCTTGTATAATGGTATCAACCTGCGTTTGGATCTCTTTTGCAGTCTTACTCCTAAACTCACATAAAGTGGCTGTAATATCTTTAGGAATATCAATGAGTACAGGACCTGGTCTTCCTGATCTTGCAATATAAAAAGCTTCTCGTATTGTATCTGCAAGCTGATTAATATCCTTTACGATATAATTATGTTTTGTAATAGGCATTGTAATACCTGATATATCCACTTCCTGAAAACTGTCTTTTCCTAAAAGAGGTGTTGCTACATTTCCTGTTATGGCAACCATAGGCACTGAATCCATATAAGCAGTTGCAATACCTGTTACCAGATTGGTTGCCCCTGGTCCTGAGGTTGCAATACATACCCCCACTTTTCCTGTTGCTCTTGCATAGCCATCTGCTGCATGAGATGCGCCTTGTTCGTGCGCAGTTAAAATATGCTTAATGCGATCGCTGTTTTTATAAAGGGCATCGTATATGTTAAGTACCGCCCCTCCCGGATATCCAAAAACAGTATCTACACCTTGTTCTATCAAACACTCAATGAGTATCTGGGATCCATTTATTTTCATGATTTACCCCCTGTCTAGAATTTAAAAATAGCCCCTGTATTAGCAGATGAAACAAGCTTTGCATAACGGGCAAGATATCCTGTTTTAACCTTTGGTTCAGGCTGAACCCAAGCTTCACGTCTTCTTGCTATCGTTTCATCATCAACTTCTAATTGAATTGTACATTCATGCATATTAATACTAATTATATCGCCTTCTTCAACTAAAGCAATAAGTCCGCCTTCTGCAGCTTCTGGTGATACGTGCCCTATAGATGCCCCACGGGTAGCGCCTGAAAATCTTCCATCTGTGATAAGTGCTACCTCTTTATCAAGTCCCATCCCTGCAAGGCATGCTGTTGGTGAAAGCATTTCTCTCATACCTGGTCCACCCTTTGGCCCTTCATAGCGGATCACAAGCACATCACCTTTTCTAATCTTTCCAGTACTAATAGCTTCTGCTGCTTCCTCTTCACTATTATAAACCCTTGCTGGTCCTTGATGGATAAGCATTTCTTTTGCAACTGCTGAACGTTTTACAACACAAGCGTCTACAGCCAAGTTGCCTCTTAAAACAGCAATGCCGCCAGTTTGGCTATATGGATTTTCAATAGGTCTTATGACATCTGGATTTTTATTAACAGCATGTTGTAAGTTTTCTTCTAAAGACTTCCCTGTAACAGTGATTAAATCAGTATTTAATAAATTCTTTTTACTAAGTTCTTTCATTGCAGCCATAACCCCCCCTGCAAAATAGAGATCCTCCATATGATGAGGTCCTGCAGGAGCAAGCTTGCAAAGATTTGGGGTTCTGTTACTGATTTCATTTGCCATATCTAAATCAATACTTACCCCTGCTTCATGCGCTACTGCTGGCAAATGAAGCATTGTATTGGTACTGCATCCAAGGGCCATATCTACAGTTAATGCATTTTCAAAAGCTTTATCATTAAGAATATCTCTCATCTTAATATCTTTTTTTAGCATATCCATAACAGCTATACCCGTTTTTTTAGCAAGCCTTATACGTTCCGAGAAGACAGCAGGTACAGAGCCATTACCAGGAAGTGCTATCCCTAGTACTTCACACATACAGTTCATACTATTGGCCGTAAACATCCCTGAGCATGAACCACAGCTAGGACAAGCATGTTCTTCAAATTCATAAAGTTCTTCTTCTGTCATTTTACCTGCACTATGGCTTCCTACTGCTTCAAAAACCAGTGATAAACTTACTTTATTGCCGCCTACATTACCTGCAAGCATCGGTCCTCCGCTCACTACAGCCGTAGGCAGATTAAGCCTCGCTGCACCCATAAGCATACCCGGAACAATTTTATCACAGTTAGGTACAAGAACAAGTGCATCAAAAGCATGTGCCATTCCCATACATTCAATAGAATCCGCTATAAGTTCTCTTGTTACAAGAGAATATCTCATCCCTTCGTGTCCCATAGCAATCCCATCACATACACCAATTGCAGGTATTTCCATCGGTGTTCCTCCAGCTATACGAATACCTGTTTTTACAGCTTCAGTTATCTTATCAAGATGCATATGCCCAGGTACAATCTCACTTTTAGCCGTAACTACACCAATAAGCGGTGCATTAATCTCTTCATCTATATAACCCATTCCCTTAAAAAGAGAACGGTGTGGTGCCCTCGCTGGACCTACTTTTACTCTATCACTTCTCATGTCTATCGCTCCTTTACTTGGGTATTTTATATCCTATTATAATTCACATTTCATTTAATACAACCTCTAAATTCTGGGCTTTTAGTTATTTAACCGTATTATTTCAAATGATTTGTTCTTTATATTCTTCACGCTTCAGATTTTAAGTTTTAATAAGCTACTCCGTCTTTAGAAATCTAGCATGGTATACTGCCTTAAAACTAATTAAAGTCTAAATAATTCAAAGCCTAGCAGAGGGAGATTTTAGGGTTCGGAAGTTGCCACTGGAGTATTTCGTTTAAAAAATCTTAGCAGTTTATTCAAATGGTTTTTAGGGAGACTGTTTGAGCGGTCATTATCAATTTTGATAATGCGCGAGTTTCGACCGTTCATTTGAAGAAAGTGGTTAGATTTTTAGAAATACGTAAGCGAGCAACTGGAGAACCCTAAAATTCCCCTGCGGCCCTCTCGAATATTAAAACTTAAGGGCATTATCTAAAATGCCCTTACCAGTTCTTAATAAATATCTGTTCCATTACTGTTTGCATATTCTTTAAACGCATGAAGAATAGCTGTTGTAACAGGTCCGGCTTGACCGTCCCCAATTACTCTTTCATCTACGTTGGTTACTGCGATCGCTTCTGCTGCTGTTCCTGTTAAGAAACACTCATCTGCATTATAGACATTAAACAAAGTAAATTCTTTTTCAACTACTTTATACCCTAGTTTTTCGCCAAGCTCCATAGCTGTACGTCTTGTAATCCCATCTAATATACCAATATGAATAGGTGGTGTATAAATTACATTATCTTTCACAATAAAAATATTATCCCCTGTACATTCTGCTACGATACCATCATGGTCCAGCATAAGGGCTTCCGGTACACCAGCTCTGTTTGCTTCCATTTTTGCCAAAATATTATTGAGATAGTTTAAAGACTTAATTTGAGGATCTACAATTGTTGCCTTATTACGTCTCTGAGCTGCTGTAACAATTGGCATCCCTTTGATATACATTTCCTCTGGATATAATTGTATTGTAGCTGCAATACAAAAAATAGAAGGTGATGGGCAATTTTTAGGATTAAGTCCAAGGTCTCCTTTTCCTCTTGTAACAACAAGGCGGATATAACCATCCTTAATATTATTTTTTCTGCAAGTTTCCAGAAGAACTTCTGTCATTTCTTGTTTGGAAATAGGTATGTTAAGCATGATGGCCTTAGCTGCTGCATAAAGTCTATCTATATGCTCCTCACATCTAAAAATACGACTATTATATGCTCTTATGCCCTCAAATACACCGTCTCCATATAAAACGCCGTGGTCAAATACTGATATTTTGGCCTCATCTTCACTTACAAACTTCCCATCTAAATAAATAACCATTCCACTCAAAGTTCTTCCTCCTCTAATGATTTATTGAACAGCATCTGCTATTAATTGTCCCATTTCTTTTGTGCCTATGCACTTCATGCCTTCACTCATAATATCTCCAGTTCTATAGCCTGCGTCTAATACTGACATTACTGCATTTTCTACAGCAACAGCTTCTTTTTCAAGACCTAAAGAATATCTAAGCATCATCGCTACTGAAAGAATTGTTGCAATAGGGTTAGCTTTATTTTGTCCTGCAATATCTGGTGCACTGCCATGACTTGGTTCATAAAGACCGAGTTTCCCATCACCTAAAGATGCTGATGCAAGCATACCGATTGAACCTGTAATAATACTTGCTTCATCAGATAGTATGTCCCCAAACATATTAGATGTTACAAGTACATCAAATTGTTTTGGATTAACTACAAGCTGCATTGCTGCATTATCTACATACATATGGCTGTATACTACTTCTGGATAGTCTTTCGCAACTCTCGCTGTAACAACTCTCCAAAGTCTAGAGGATTCAAGAACATTTGCTTTATCTACAACACATACATTTTTGCTGCGTTTCATTGCGGCTTCAAAAGCCACTCTTAAGATACGTTCAATTTCTTCAACTGTATATTTTTCAAGGTCAGATGCAAAAGTTTTAGAATCATCCTCTTCACATACTACCTTTTGTTTTTCACCAAAATAAATACCGCTTGTAAGTTCTCTTACAATAAGAATATCAAGACTATCCCCAATGATCTCCTCTTTAAGCGGACTTGCATGTTTAAGTTGTGGATAAAGCACTGCAGGTCTTAAGTTTGCAAATAATTTAAGTGCACCTCTTATGCCTAAAAGTCCTTTTTCTGGTCTATCACCATTTGGAAGGTTATCCCACTTAGGTCCCCCAACAGCACCAAGAAGCACTGCATCAGCGGCCTTACAAGCATCAATCGTATCCTGAGGAAGAGAATTGCCTGCTAAATCAATCGCAATACCACCCATCAATTTTTCTTCAAAATTAAAAGTATGTCCATACACACTTGCTACTTTATCCAATACTTTAACTGCTTCTTTAGTAATATCAGGACCAATCCCATCACCAGGAAGCGTAACAATTTTAAAATCCATCTTCTGTATCCTCCTATTATATCTATCTGCAAATGCTCATAAAGCTTACATCAAAACTCTCTTTATCTTAGCATCCACTCCAAAAATTTCTATTATAATCTCTTATCTCTTCCTATCCTAAAAAGCTATTGTAAGCGGGTGGTGAGCAAAGGGGAAGTACATCTGTAGGCTTCTCCGCAGGATTTTCAGAAAAATCTTAGAGAAGATGTTTCATCTGCCTTTAGCCCCACTGTTTGAGTAAATAAGTGATTTTCTTATTTACGAGTTTGGGGCGTTAGATGAAATATCTGAACTTAGATTTTTCGAAAATCCGAGGACCAAAGCCGGAAGATGTACTTCCCCTTTGCGGCCCCCATCTTACATATAAGCTTTAAACCTTTTTTCAATATCTTTAATCAGTTTATATTCAATAGAGTCAACAAGTGCAATCCAGCTGGCTTCTATAATGTCAGTAGATACGCCCACCGTACTCCAATAATCTTCTCCATCTGTCGATTCTAAAAGCACTCTAACTTTTGCTGCTGTAGCCGATTTAGTATCTAGGACTCTTACCTTATAGTCTGTTAAATGTACTTCTTTAAGATCTGGATAAAATACTTCTAAGGCTTTTCTAAGGGCTGTATCTAGTGCATTAACAGGCCCTTCGCCTTCTGCTGCTGTCATTTCCACTTCAGAGCCTACTCTTACTTTAATAATCGCGGAAGAACTTACGCCTTTTGAACGTCTTGGTTCTTCGCCAATAATTTTAAATTCTTCTAAATCAAAAAACGGCTTATATTTACCTAAGGCTTTTCTTACTAGGAGTTCAAATGTACCATCTGCGCCTTCAAACTGATATCCCTGATGTTCTAAATCTTTGATACGATTAATAATCTGCTGAGTTACCTCATCATCTTTGGTAATCTGTGGCGCAATTCTTTGAATTTTTTCGATAATTGTACTGCGTCCAGCTACCTCAGACATTAAAAATCTTCTTTCATTCCCTACCGAGTGTGGCGGAACATGTTCAAAAGAAGTAGAAGCCTTTGTAACACCATCGATATGCATGCCAGCTTTATGGGCAAAAGCACTTTTGCCTACATAAGGCATATTATCTCTTAAGGACACATTTGCAATCTCTGCCACTCTTCTAGAGAGTGAAGTAAGCCTTGTCATATTTTCCTCTGGTATACACTGATAGTCTCTTTTAACTTGAAGATTTGGAATAATAGTAGACAGATTTGCATTACCGCATCTTTCTCCAAAACCAACCAGTGTGCCTTGAACATGCGTTGCGCCAGCAAGTACTGCCATAATACTATTTGCAACGCCCATTCCCGTATCATCATGGGTATGTATACCTATTTGTACATCCACATGACCTACTACAGTCTTAACAATTTCATAGACTTCATCAGGGAACGCTCCCCCATTCGTTTCACATAGGGCGATACAGTCTGCACCAGCTTCTTCAGCTTTTTTTAAAGCACTTAGGGCATACTCTTTATTATTTTTATAGCCATCAAAAAAATGTTCTGCATCAAAGATAACTTCCTTGCCATTGTCTTTAAAAAATTTAATCGTATCATAGATCATGTTTAAGTTTTCTTCTAAAGTTGTCTTAATGATCTCCGTCACATGAAAATCCCATGTTTTACCGAATATCGCCACTGCAGGGGTATCTGCCTCAAGGAGTGACATAACATTGCTATCTTCTTGTACTTTCATATTTCTTCTTCTTGTGCTGCCAAAAGCTGTAAGCTTCGCTGCTTTTAGATGAAGTTTTTTAACTTCTTTAAAAAACTCAAGATCTTTAGGATTTGAGCCGGGGTTACCAGCTTCAATATAGCTAACCCCCAACTCATCCAGAGTACTTACTATTTTTAATTTATCTGATACAGAAAAGGAGATACTTTCTGCTTGTGCACCATCCCGAAGGGTGGAATCAAAGATAGCAATTTGTTTCATCATTTAGACCTCCTTTTTTTCTTCTTGATCATATAACATATTATTAATAGCTGATATATAGGCAAGTATACTTGCCTCTACAATATCCATACTGACACCATAACCATTATAAACTCTGTTATTGTTTCTAATTTTTACATTAACTTCCCCTTGTGCATCTGTGCCTCCTGTTACAGAGTTGATGACAAAGTCTTCTAACATAAACTTCTTGCCAACTAGTTTATCAATCGCTTTATAGGAAGCATCGATTGGACCATCATAGGAAGATACAACTTCCTCTAATATATGACCCGTTTTACTTAAAAGTCTCATTGAAGAAGTGGTCGTAATGGTGTTGCCTGAATTGATAACAAAACGATCTAACTTATACGCTTGAGGAATCTGAACAACTCTTCTGCAGACTAAAGCTTCAATATCTCTATCTGTAACGTCTTTTTTCTTATCAGCTAGCACTTTAAATTGTTCAAAAACAGTTGTTAAAGCTTCTGGATCCATCTCATAACCCATAGATTTTAATTTATCTTCAAAAGCATGTCTTCCTGAATGTTTACCAAGTACCATTTTGTTTTCGCTAAGACCAATAGATTCAGGTGTCATAATCTCATAAGTGCTCTTATTTGCAAGCATACCATGTTGATGAATACCTGACTCATGGGCAAAAGCATTTTCTCCAACAACAGCCTTATTAGGCTGCACACGTACTCCTGTAATGCTGCTTAAAAGCTTACTTGATTTATGGATTTCTTTTGTATTTACTCTGCAGTCTAACCCATAAAGATCTTTTCTTGTATTTAAATTCATGACAATTTCTTCTAAAGCTGCATTACCAGCTCTTTCACCGATCCCATTAATCGTACATTCAATCTGGTTAGCGCCTGCTCTTGCCGCTGCTAATGAATTGGCAACAGCAAGACCTAAATCATTATGACAGTGAACAGAAATATCTGCCTTATGGATACTTGGTACATTTTCTCTAATCCCTTTAATAAGAGTTACAAATTCTTCTGGTGAAGTATAGCCTACTGTATCCGGCACATTAATCACTGTAGCCCCCGCAGCTATGACTGCTTCAAAAATTTGATATAAGAAGGCTGGATTACTTCTTGAAGCATCTTCTGCAGAAAACTCAATATCCTGGCAGAATTTTTTTGCATATTTAACCATTTCTACAGCAGTTGCTAAAACTTCCTCTTTAGTCTTTTTAAGCTTATACTGCATATGAATATCTGATGTTGCAATAAAGGTGTGAATTCTTGGATATTTTGCACCCTTTAAGGCGTCTGCTGCTGCATCAATGTCCTTTGTAAGAGCTCTTGCCAAACTTGCTACTGTGGTATTTTTGATGTTTTTTGCAATAGACTTAACAGATGCAAAGTCCCCAGGCGAAGCAATTGCAAAACCTGCTTCCATTACATCTACACCAAGTCTCTCAAGTTGATGAGCCACTTCTAACTTTTCAGCTAAATTCATACTACATCCTGGCGATTGTTCTCCATCTCTAAGCGTCGTATCAAAAATTTTAACAAAGTTTGCCATAAATATCTCCCTCTAATCTATTAGTTATCTGTTTCTGTTGCCCAAGACATCATTTTTCTTAATGATTTTCCTACTGTTTCTACTTGGTGAGCAGCTTCGATACGACGAATCGCATTAAAGTATGCACGATGAGATTGATTTTCTACAATCCAGTTTTTAGCGAAAGTACCATCTTGGATTTCTGTAAGTACTTTTTTCATTTCTTTTTTAGTTTCTTCTGTAATAATACGTGGTCCTACTGTGTAGTCTCCATATTCTGCTGTATCAGAAATAGAGTATCTCATATATTCAAAACCACCTTTATTAATAAGGTCTACGATTAGTTTCATTTCATGTACACATTCAAAGTAAGCACTTTCTGGTTGATATCCAGCTTCTACAAGTGTTTCAAAACCAGCTTTCATAAGCGCTGTTACCCCACCGCAAAGTACTGCTTGTTCTCCAAAAAGATCTGTTTCTGTTTCTTCTTTGAAAGTCGTTTCTAAAATACCGCCTCTTGCCCCGCCAACCCCTGCAGCGTAAGCTAGCGCTAAGTCTTTTGCATTCCCCGTAGCGTCGTGATTAACAGCAATAAGACATGGAACGCCTCTTCCTTCTTCGAACTGAGTTCTTACAGTATGCCCTGGTCCTTTTGGAGCGATCATAACAATATTAACGTTTTGTGGTGCTATGATTTGCATATAGTGAATGTTAAATCCATGAGCAAATGCAAGTGTTTTGCCTTCTGATAGATTTGGTGCGATATCTTCTTTGTAAATTGCCGCTTGCTTTTCATCATTTACAAGGATCATAATAAGATCTGCAGCCTTTGTAGCCTCTGCCGTAGTCATTACTTTAAGTCCAGCTTTTTCAGCTTTTGCCCATGATGGACTACCATTATATAATCCTACGATAACATCTACACCTGAGTCATGTAAATTAAGAGCATGCGCATGTCCTTGACTACCGTAGCCAATTATTGCTACTTTTTTACCTGTTAATAAATTTAAGTTACAATCTTTTTCATAATATAATTTTGCCATTTGTGAAATCCTCCTATGATTTGTTATATAATTTTTTATTATTTATGATTAATCAAACTCTGCTATTTAAAACTGGGTTTGTTTAATTTTTGAGTTCTTTTTCTCCTCTTTGAAGAGCTGTAAGGCCTGTTCTTATAATTTCTTTAATGCCATAAGGTTCGAGCATACTTGTCAGGGCTGTTATTTTCCCTTGATCACCAGTTGCCTCAATAACAAGTGCTTCTTTTGAAACATCAACGATATGTGCTCTAAAGATGTTAGCTATTTCGATAATTTCTGCTCTTGTTTTTTTATCAGCTGCAATCTTGACTAAAGCCAACTCTCTATAAATAGACATTTCTTCTTTGAGTTCAACGATTTTTATAACGTCGACAAGCTTATTGAGCTGCTTTTTGATCTGTTCTAAAGTAGACTCATCTGCATCAACGACAATGGTCATACGAGATACAGTGCGATCTTCTGTTTCACCTACAGATAAACTATCTATATTATAGCCGCGGCGACTGAACAAGCCAGATATTCGGCTTAATACCCCTGAGTGATTTTCAACCAATACAGATAATACATGCTTTTTCATCTCTTCCCTCTTTTCTATAATGTAGATTCTTTATCACTTACAATAAATTCTAAGAAGTATGGCTTACCACTTGTTAAAGCTTCATTTAATGAAGCTTCTATCTCTTTTTCATCAGATATCGTTTTTGCTGTGATACCATAAGCTCTTGCAATAGCTGCAAAGTCTGGATTACTTCTAAGTGCTACCCCATGTTCTTTGAGATCTTCATTTCTTCTTTGAATTTCTCTTACCATGCCGAGTCCGCTATTGTTAAATAAGATAACAAGTGGATTTATGCCTTCTTGTATGAGCGTACCAAGTTCAAATAAACTCATTTGAAAACTGCCGTCTCCAAGTATGCTGACTACTTGTTTTTCTTTATTCCCAATACTTGCGCCTATAGCCGCTGGAAGTGAATACCCCATAGTTCCAAAGCCACCTGAACAAATAAGCTTTCTATTACCTTTAATCTCCATATTTCTCATAGTCCAAAATTGATTTTGTCCTACATCTGCTGCAATAATCGCCTCATCATTCAACATCTCGGAGAGTTTTCTTACAACAAGTTTTGGATTAATAGCATCTTTTGGATGAACCTCTTCTTTAATGTTGCGTTTACTGTTTAACTGTTCTCTCCACATTGTTGTATCTAGTTTCTTAATAAGTGAACTAAGTCCCTTAAGAATATCTTTTGCATCTCCTACTACCGGAATAGTTGCAGATGTGATTTTGCCAATTTCAGCAGGATCGACATCAATATGAATGATATTAGCATTCTCATCAAAAAGTCCTAAATTAGCCACTGCTCGGTCAGCTATACGCGCCCCAACGAACAAAATAGTATCTGCATGTTTGAGCCCCCAGTTAGCTTGTGCATAACCATGGGTGCCTATCATGCCAAAATTATATTCTGAACGCGTTGGCATCGATCCTGTACCCATTAAAGTGTGTACAACCGGAATATCAGACTTTTGTATAAAGTCGCTAAGCTCCGCTGTGGCATTCCCTAGTACAACCCCACCGCCTGCACAAACCAACGGTCTCTTGCTATGTTCTAAAAGTTTGATGATTTTTTTAATCTGACCTACATGCCCTTCTATCGTTGGCTTATAGCCTCTGATCTTAACTTCCTTTGGATAATGGTATTCTATTTGTTCTTCCTGAACATCCATAGGCAGGTCGATAAGCACAGGACCAGGTCTTCCAGTTGTTGCAATATAAAAAGCTTCTTTAAGTATTCTTGGAAAATCCTTAGCATTTTTAACTAAATAACTATGTTTAATAAAAGGTTCTGTAGCCCCTGTAATGTCAACTTCTTGAAATACATCTCTTCCTATAAGACTTGATTTTACCTGTCCTGTAATAATAACAATAGGAATCGAGTCCATATAAGCTGTTGCTATGCCTGTAATAAGATTAGTGGCTCCAGGTCCTGATGTAGCAATACATACACCGACCTTACCTGTTGTTCTGGCATAACCACTTGCACTATGCACAGCAGCTTGTTCCTGCCTTACCAGTACATGGTGCAAAGAAGAGGTTCTCAGTGATTCATAGACGGCTAGTACTGCAGCACCTGGATAACCAAATACTGTATCTACCTTTTCTTCAACTAAACAACGCACTAATACGTCTGATAACTTCATCACAATTCCTCCTTCATTTTTATCTACACCTTTAAATATTCCCGGAATATATATAAAAAATCCTCATCCCAAGAACGGGACGAGGAATATTCCACGCGTTACCACCCATTTTGACCTATAAAAAAATATAAGTCCACTCATCAGGTTCTATCAAACCCTTGCCTTTAACGGGGCTACCGGAGACTTTCTACTTAGCCTGGACTTTTCAAAAGTTCTGCTCAAGAGTGATTTACATTTTGCATCAATATTAGCTTCCACCACCCGCTAACTCTCTAAAATTGATTCTGCAAAAAGTCATTCTCCTTCATCGCATTTTAAAATAAGTATTAATTTATTAGTATTCTATCAACATTACGATAGGGTGTCAATATTTTTAATAAATTTTTATACTTAATTTTATATTTAACAAATCATAGTTTTTCTAATATAAAAGTTAGTTAAATATATATTATGTAAACCACTTCATCAACAATACCTTGCAATCAGCAAAATTAATCTAATATTCTAAGGCTTAATAAAAATACTTGGTGTCCAATTAAGTTTACATAATATATGATTTTGACGTGTTATATTTTTTAGTTCTAACAAAATAATGTATAAATATACAAATTATAAATATTTATTAATCAGCTGCATATATTTGTTTCTATTACTATTCTTTCAAGTTAAACTGTTTATTTAGTCAGTATAAAACTTTAAGCTTTTCATTTAGCTCTTACGTTACATTACCAAAAAGCAAAAAAAATCAGCCAATCACTTTTTTGTGATTTACTGATTTTTCGACAGTCTTTATAGCTTCACTTTCTATTTCTTTCTGTTAGCTCTTGTTCTTTCACCTTCGTCTAATATTTTCTTACGAAGTCTAATAGCATCTGGCGTAATTTCTACAAGCTCATCTTCTTCAATAAACTCCAATGCTTCCTCAAGTGAAAACAGTCTTGGTGGTGATAACCTAATGGCATCATCTGCTCCTGAAGATCTTGTATTCGTCATTTTTTTATTTTTACAAGGATTAACGGTCATATCTTCTCTACGAGAATTCATACCAATAATCATGCCTGAATAAACTTCTGTTTGCGGTTTTACAAAAAGAGTCCCTCTATCTTCAAGGCTGTTTAGAGCATACCCCATAGTTGTTCCCTGCTCTTGTGCAATAAGAACGCCATTTCCTCTTCTAGGCAGTTCTCCTACATACTCTGTATAACCTTCAATTGTCCTAACCATAGTCGCCTCACCTCTTGAATCGGTGATAAGCTCACTTCTAAATCCTAAGAGGGAACGTGTTGGGCAAAGATATTCTATACGGATATGACCATTTTCAGGCTCCATGCTCAGCATTGTTCCTTTTCTCATATTTAGCTTACTAATTACAGAACCTGAATACTCATCTGGCACACTAATAATAACCCGTTCAACTGGCTCCACAAGTTTGCCATTTTCATCTCTGTGCATAATAACTTCTGGTTTAGAAACCCCAACTTCATAGCCCTCTCTTCTCATATTTTCGAGAAGAACAGATAGGTGAAGTTCACCTCTTCCTGATACTCTGTAACCATCTGTCGTTTCCATAGGTTCTACTCTAAGCCCTACATTAATTTCTGTTTCTTTTTCAAGCCTGTCTTTAATATGTCTTGTCGTTACGAACTTACCGCTTTGCCCTGCAAAAGGTGAATTATTAACTAAAAAGTTCATTGCAAGAGTAGGTTCTTCTATCGTAATAGGTGTCATTGCTTCTACTTTCCCTACTTCTCCTATTGTTTCTCCAATAGAAATATTAGGAATACCTGCTAGAACAACAATATCACCACTAGTTGCCTCTTTCACAACAACTTGTTTTAATCCCTCATAAACCATCATCTTTGAAATACGCGCTTGTCTTAGCACGCCTTCATTATCTACTATTTCAACAGTTTGTCCTTCGTTTATCGTTCCTTCGTAAATACGTCCTATACCAAGTCTACCAACATAATCGTCATATGCAAGCGCACTGATTTGCATTTTTAAAGGTTTTTCATCCTGTTTAGGATATGCACCAACACGCTCGATGATTGTTTCTATAAGCGGCTTAATATCTTGCCCAGCGTCATCTAACTCATACTGCATAATACCTTCTTTTCCAATACCATAAAGAATAGGGAAATCTAATTGCTCATCATTAGCTTGTAAATCTACAAATAAATCAAAAGTCATATCTACGACTTCTTCGGCTCTATGATTTGGCTTATCAATTTTATTAATGACAAGAATAGGTTTAAGACCAAGCTCTAATGACTTTTGAAGTACAAATCTAGTTTGTGGCATAGGGCCTTCTATAGAGTCAACAAGTAAGATAACTGTATCTACTGTACGTATAACACGCTCAACCTCTGATGAGAAATCACTATGTCCTGGTGTATCTACTATGTTTATCTTATAGTCTTTATATTTAATTGAACAGTTTTTAGAATAGATGGTAATGCCTCTTTCTCTTTCTAAATCATTACTGTCCATAATACATTCTACATGCTCTTCATTATCTCTAAATACACCATTTTGGCTTAAAAAAGCATCTACAAGTGTCGACTTACCTGCATCTACATGGGCTATTACTGCTATATTAATAATTTTCATATCACTCATCTGTATATGAACCTTCTTTCTCTATTTTAATCACAATTATTGATTTTACCACCTTTAAATAAATTATTCAATATAAATGTTTTTTATTCCTTAAATTACTACAAAAATTGATATAAAAAAGGGTGATTTCTGTTCCCAGAAATCACCCTTATTCTATTTATTCTTATTATTCTGCTGGATTTGGTGCGTTAACAGGACAAACATCTGCACATGCGCCACAATCTATACATTCAGCTGCATCAATTACGTATTTTGAATCTCCTTCAGTAATACATGTTACTGGACATTCACTTTCGCATGCACCACAGTTAATGCAATCTTCATTAATAAAATATGCCATGATCCGTTACCTCCATAGTATGATTAAATTTCATGTTAATCATACTATTTTTTGGACCAGCCTGTCAAGAATTTCTGATTATTTCAGAGCACATTCTGTTGCTCTATTATAACGAATTTATAGGTCTCTTTAAGAGGTTCTCTAGTATATTTTACTAGCAAATCAATAGGTTTGCCATCTTGGGTATTGATATTCTTAAGCTTTGCTTCCCCATTTTTAAGAAGTGTTTTAACTAAAGTCTTTGTAACTTTTTTGCCATACTTGGATAAATCAGGCATTTCTTTCCATATTACAAACTTACATCCCTTTTTATACCCCATACAGCCAAATCCCTTAGTCCCTTCTACAATATCCTCTCCACACAGTGGACACTTCCCTAAAACTTCACGTTTTTTATCTTCAATCTTATCTTTCGTTTTAGATTCGGACTTTTTAGCGGGCGCTGCGCTGCCCGTACTATTTATAGGTTTTAGTGCGATGCTTCTCTGAGTTTTTATAGCACCTACAGCTTGAGTCACAAAATTTGTTATATGCTCTAAAAACTCTTGCTTTAAAATATTACCTTTTTCTATGTCCTGGAGGGTTTTTTCTAATTTGCCTGTATACTCAAGGTCCATAAGCTCTTTAACGGGTAGGGTCTCAATAATATATCTCCCCTTTGAGGTACATCTTATATTTTTCTTTTGCATCATCACATATTCAGTCGTATTTAGCTTTTTTATAGTTTCTGCCCTTGTTGCGGGTGTGCCAATACTAAAGCCACTCAAAATAGCTTCCATAAATTCACTGTCTTCTTTTTGCTCTTCCTCTTTAAACTGTTTGCCGCACGTTTCCATAGCCCTAAGAAGCGTTTTTTCTGTATAAGGCGCGGGTGGCTTAGTCTTGTGTTCTGCAACGATAGCATCTTCTGTATTTAATACGAGTCCTTTATCAACATTGGGCAGGATCACATCTTTTGTTTGTTCCTGCTCTACTTTTTTATAGCCCAGTTCTTTTTGAATCTTACCTTTAGTTATAAACACATAGTCCGTATCATTAACTGTAGTCTCGAGTATGGTTTCTTCTACCTTGGCAGGGGGCATAAATTGTGCTATAAATCTATTTCTTATGGCTAAATATACTTTTTCTTCTTGAGGTGTTAGCTGCTTAGGTATAATATAGGTCGGTATAATCGCACTATGGCTTTCTACCTTTTTGCTGTTAAATACTTTTTTTGATACTGTAAAACGAATCTCATCTTCAAATGGCAGTCCTTTTTTCAGCGTATAAAGTACACTTTTAGCCTTATCAACTAGACTTTCATCTAAAACACTACT
Organism: Cellulosilyticum sp. I15G10I2; assembly: GCF_900095725.1. Lineage (NCBI taxonomy): Bacteria > Bacillati > Bacillota > Clostridia > Lachnospirales > Cellulosilyticaceae > Cellulosilyticum > Cellulosilyticum sp. I15G10I2. The sequence continues at coordinate 47,593 of NZ_FMMP01000019.1, read as the reverse complement.
AGCTGTTCTTGGATACGTAATATGCTTTTTTTCATATAAGCTTTGTGCAATACCCAGAACCTTATCTGAGGTAAAGCCTTGATACTTACTTGTAATATAACCTTGCAGTGCCGACAAGTTAAAAAGACTCTGTGGATACTCTGTCTTTTCAACAACCTCTTTCTTCGTAATGGTCGCCTCTTGATCTTTAATTTTATCTCTTATTTGCTCTAAATAGACTTTATCTTCAAATTTATCCTTCTTTTCCTCTGTATAGGTCCCTTCATAGCTAATATCATCTTTTTTAAACTTAGCAGCGAGCTTATAATAAGGCTCCTGTTTAAAGTTTTCGATCTCAATATCTCTGTCGTAAATCATCTTAAGTGTCGGCAGAAGCACTCTTCCTACATTTAAAAGTTGTCCCTTGCCGCCATATTTAAGCGTCGCAGCAGAGGTTAGATTAATACCTATAAGCCAGTCCGCATGCTGCCGGCTAATCCCTGCATCTTGAAGAGGCTTAAGTTGTTTATTAGGGACTATTTCCTGAAGTCCCTTAATAACCTCTTTTTCTGTCCATTCATTAAGAAGAAGCCTGTAAATAGGTTTTTTAACTTTAAGATAGGCAAAAATAATATCTGCTATAATCTGCCCTTCACGGTCATAGTCACAAGCAGAGATGACAGCTTCTGTATCTTTTCTGTAAATCAGCTCTTTGATACATTTAAGCTGCTTTTTAGCGCCTGCATCAGTTACTTTTTTAAGCTTATTTTCTTTAACCTTATATTCAAAGCTTGGAGGAATAAATGGAAAGTTCTCCAGACGCCATATTTTCATCTTTTCATCATAATCTTTTGCATCAAATAACTCCAGAAGATGTCCAAAAGCCCATGTGATTAAATAGTCTTCTCCCTCAAAATAACCATCACATCGTTTTTTTATTTTAAGTGCATCTGCAATATTTTTAGCTACAGAAGGCTTTTCAGCTATTATTACCCTCATTTTTTTCATCTCCTATATTTAAATCTGCATTCTATTTTTACCGCTAAAACTTTAACCGCTAAAAACAGACACAATGGCATATATCCTTTGTGTCTGTTTTATTTTGCTATAGATTGTATAAATAGTATAGCATATTTTTATGGCTAAATATACCCTTTTTATGCTTTAAGGTTTACTTTTAAATAGTCACATAACACATCGACTATCATTTGATGATCTTCAAGATGAGGCAGTCCGGATACACCAATGCAGCCTATTATACCCGTTTCTTTTATATGAATAGGAAAGCCTCCACCCATACAAGCATATTCCATCGGATCAAGAAACCAATCTTTCAATAAGTCTTGCTCTTTTTCCTGCAAAATAGTAAAAACATGCAGTGAACTTTTATGCACTGTATTAACTGTATTAATTTTTCTTTTAAGCCACTTATCATTATGTGCGTTCGTTCCTTTAAACCCGTATCTAAATACCTGATAACCATTAATTGAAATATCAATAGCGACTGCGGCATTTCGGCTTTTTGCTTTTTCAATGAGAAGCATTCCTATTTCTAATGCGTCTTCATTAGAAAAATGCTCAAATCTTAGAAGTTCTTCTTGTTTAATAATTTGTTGCTGCAATGATTTTAGATTCATCTGAGCCTCCATCAATAGATTATTTTGACTTAATTATATAGTATTTTTTTAGTATATTAAATGTTTTAATGTCTCTTATGATATTTTTGACTTTAATCAGGCACTATAGTATATTATTAGTATTTATTCTAAGACTCCAGAAAGAAGGACTGTAGTTATGAAAAGTAAACATTATTTACACGGCGGAGATTTGGATGCTGTCTCCATTAAACATAATATAGATCGAAACAGCATCTGGGATTTTAGCGGCAATATTAACCCTCTTGGTATCTCGCCTAAAACACGGGAAGCCCTTAAAGAAAATATTGATCTGATTGCTACTTATCCTGATCGAAACTATACTAAACTTAAAGAAGTTATCTCTACGTATGCTCAGGTGGATTCTAACCATATCATTGTTGGAAATGGATCGACCGAGCTTATTGCAATGACAATAAAGTGTATTAAGCCTCAAAAAGCATTGGTACTGGGTCCAACTTATTCTGAATACGAAAGAGAAATAAATCTTTTGGGAGGACTTTGTGATTATTATCCACTTCAAGAGTCTAATGACTTTAGATTAGACACAGAAGATTTTATAGCAAGCTTAAGTGTGGATTACGATCTGCTCATTATATGTAATCCAAATAATCCAACAGGTACGGGTATTTCCGCAGACCATCTTAAACGCATTTTAGAGATCACTCAAAAACTTCATATTTTTACGATGATAGATGAAACTTATGTTGAGTTCTGTGATGACCCAGGCGTTTATTCAGCAGTTCCTTTGACACTCATCTTTGATCATTTGCTTGTCCTGCGTGGTATATCTAAGTTTTTTGCGGCACCTGGTCTCCGGTTTGGGTACGGTATTTCTTCAAATGCACCCCTTAAAGCCACCCTTTTAAAGCTTCAAAATCCTTGGAGTATTAATAGTCTTGCTGACTTTGCAGTACAAATGATGCTTACTGATCAAACTTATATCTCAGATACACATCGTCTATTTGTTTCAGAAAGAAAACGTATAGTAAATGAACTTTCTGCAGTTAAAGAACTTCATTTATTTGAACCTGCTGCAAATTTCGTTTTGATCAAAATACTAACGGAATCTATTTCATCTGATTATCTTCTGCATGAACTTCTAAAAGATCATATCTTAATACGTGATGCAAGTTCATTTCCATTTCTGAGTGATGGCTATATACGGTTTTGTTTCTTAAACCCTGAGCAAAACGACATTCTTATATCAAAGCTCAAAACACTTATAAAAAATAGAGGATAGCTTATAGGCTACCCTCTATTTTTTATATTACTCTTGATTTTGTACGTCACTTTCTTTACTTGTAGATTCATCTGATTCAACCGATTCTTCTGTTTGTGGTTCAACACCTTTTTCATCTTCTGAATAATTCATGAAGTCTTTGATTTTAACATACTCAACTTCTTCATCCTCATAAATAGAGTCATCATACTCATCAAAATCTTCATAATCCTCAGCTTCATCATAGTCGTCGTCAAAGTATTCATAATGTTCTTCTATATCTTTACAACTCTTTTTAGCAAGCCAAATAACTATGGCAACAAGTACAAGAATAACACTTACCGCGATGGTAATCCATATTGCCTTATTAGAATTCTCTTTTTTTATCAAGTCTCTAACCTCCTCGAATGTTAATGGAAATTCTCTGCCTCTAATCTGCATACGATCAACTCCTTAATCTCCTTAGATTATTATACCAATATTTAAGTTTCTTAACAATGATAATATTATTTTTCCCCAAATATACTGATAAAAACTTGTCTTTGTCTCGGGCCGTCAAACTCACAAAAATAAATACCTTGCCACCTTCCGAGTAGAAGTTTACCTGCATTAATAAGTACTGTTTGCTGAAATCCTACAGTCGATGCCTTAATATGTGCTGCTGAATTGCCTTCAAAATGTCTATAATCAGCTTGCCTCGGATAAGCCTTATCAAGTGCATAAAGCATATCTCTTTGTACATCTGGATCAGCGTTTTCATTAATAGTAAGCCCTGCTGTTGTATGCGGCACATAAATGATACAATAGCCATCTTGAAGATTGGTTTTATCAACATATTGCTGTACCATATGTGTAATATCTAACATCGCATCTCTTTTAGGTGTTGAAATATTAAGCGTATGAATCATTTTAATGGCTCCTTTTTAGTTTATCGTATTTCATCTAAATTATACGGTGTAACTTGATATACATAATAATTCAGCCAATTTGAAAATAAAATATAAGCATGTGAACGCCAGCGTACAAGTGTACCTTTTTCCATTTCATCATCAATATAATAATTATCTGGTATTTCTATAGGTAAATTTTTCTCTAGATCTCTCATATACTCTTTGCCTAATGTATGAGGGTCATACTCTGCATGTCCCGTTGCAAATATATGTTTGCCATCATTAGATATAACAAGCGCAACACCGGCTTGCTCTGAATGCAAAAGCAGCTTAAGGTCTTTACACGAAAGAATCTCTTCTTTAGAAACCTCAGTATGTCTTGAGTGTGGTATATAGACAATATCGTCCAGTCCTTGTAATAACTTTTCAAAGTTAACAATTTCATGCTCAAACACACCAAACTTCTTTTGTGGAAGATGGTATTTTGGTATGCCATAATGGTAGTGAAGCCCAGCTTGCGCACCCCAGCAAATATGAAAAGTTGAAGTAACATGGTGCTTAGACCACTCCATAATCTGTGTAAGCTCATGCCAATAAGTAACCTTTTCAAACTCAAGCTGTTCTACGGGGGCTCCTGTTATAATCATACCATCAAATTTAAGATGTTTAATCTGATCAAAAGTCTTATAAAAAGTTTCAAGATGTTCTTGGGAGGTATTCTTGCTGTCATGTGAAATTGGCCTTAGCAGGGTAATATCTATTTGCAGCGGTGTATTACTAATTAAACGCAGCAGCTGTACTTCTGTTTCTTGTTTAATAGGCATTAAATTAAGTACCGCTATTTTAAGTGCCCTTATATCTTGCTTAACTGCTCTGTTTTCATCCATTACAAATATATTTTCTTGCTGTAATATTTCTATTGCTGGTAATGCATTAGGAACTCTAATTGGCAAATTCTTTTCCTCCTTATGTTTAACACGCAATCATTTTATGTGGAATACTGCAAACTTTCACTAAACTCTTTAAGCTTATTGATATCCCCTTCTTCCCAAAGACTCCAAAACATCTCATAAATTTCATGCATATCTCTTGTACTATTTTTGTTGTTTATCGTCTGAATACTGCTAAAAATATCTGCTATAAGATTAGATTCCAGTTGAAAAGACTCTTGACATTTAAGCACTTCTTCTCTGATTTCTGCCATTTCCTGATCTAATTGATAAGCAGCTTCTGCTGCCTTTGTGAGCCTTGCTTGTATCTGAGTCGGCATATTCTGTTTATATTTATATCTTAGCGAGTGCTCAATTGTTGCCCAAAAATTCATAGCCAATGTTCTGATTTGGATTTCTGCAAAAATCATTTTTTCTCCATGACCCGTTTGTAATGGATATTTGATAATAATATGATAACTTCGATAACCGCTGCTTTTTATATTTGTGATATAATCTCTTTCTTCTTCAATATAAAGATCTTTGCCGTCTCTCGCCCGTATAATATCTATCACTCTGTAAATGTCTTCTGCAAACTGGCACATAATGCGAATGCCCGCTATATCCTCTATCTTTGCTTCTATATCCTCCACTGCTATATTTTTTTTCTTCGCCTTTTCTAAAATACTGGATATTTTTTTGACCCTACCTGTAACAAACTCAATAGGAGAATATTCATCTAAACTTATATAGTGATTTCGAATACTTTTGAACTTAACTTTTAACTCCTCAACAGCTTGTGAATAGGGTAGTAAAATCTGCTTCCAGTTTTTCATTTCCACTTAACTTCACCTCCACTTTGCATTCCCCTCTTGCTCATTATATATAATTATTGCCTTATGCTCAACTTTTAAGTGAAATATTACTTATTTTATTGGATTATTTTCATATTTCACCATCTTGTCTCATAAATTGTACTAGCTGCACTTTTATCTCTTTACGAAAGGAGTCCGTATGCGAAAAAAAACATTAATCACTGGTACACTCATTTTAACAATAGCTAGTCTAATTACACGTTTATTAGGCTTTGGATTTAGAGTTTATATGTCCAATATCATGGGAGCAGAAGGGATGGGGCTCTATCAGCTGCTATTTCCTATCTACATGCTGTTATGGGCTGCATCTTCTGCTGGGATATCTCTTGCTGTATCTAAAATGGTTGCTGAGCAAACTTCAAGAAATCAACATAGTAATGCTGTCAGAATTCTTAAGACCTCCCTATGTATTGCGTTAGGTATAAGTGTCATTTTATCTTTAGCACTTTACACTTTTTCTTCATTTATTGCAACCTATTATATTCATGAACCTATTACAACTTTATCACTTAAAATACTTGCAGCATGTATTCCTTTTATGTCTGCAGCCTGCTGCATTCGCGGCTATTTCCAGGGTCGGCAGGAAATGACTGTATCAGCACTTGCTCAAATCGTTGAACAAGTGGCTCGTATGCTTGTTATTTATCTATTTGCAGGCTTTTTCATCCCAAAGGGGCTTGAATATGCATGCGCCCTAGGTGTTTTAGGCATGTGCATTGGGGAAGTCTTTTCATTTATTTTGTCCTTTGCGGCTTTTCGCTTAAAAAAACGCCAACTCTATTTCACCAAAGCAACACTTAATTATCACACGACTTTTAATACACTGCTTGCCCTATCTATTCCTATTACTGCCAACCGTTTTTTAACATCTGGCTTGCAATCTTTTGAAAATATATTGATTCCAATACAGCTTCAAAAATTTGGACTCGACTCAAGCAGTGCACTTGCTCTTTATGGGAAATTCAGTGGTATGGCGCTTCCGCTTCTTTTCTTCCCATCTATGGTTACAATGTCTTTATCCACTGTATTGGTGCCTGCTATATCTGAGGCTGTTAGCAGAAATAATCATTTAACACTGCAAAAGATCATCTCCAAAGCTATTCAATTTTCTTGTCTGATAGGCGTAGGCGCAACTGCTCTTTTTTTATCACTTTCAAAAGAAATTGCTCTTGCATGCTATGGACTTGAAGATGTAGGCGAACTTCTTAAACTACTTGCTATTATCTGTCCATTTCTTTATTTGCAAAATATCCTTACCGGAACAATGAATGGACTTGGTATGCAGAAACAAACTTTTAAAACCAATATTTTAGGTTCATTAACCTGCATTTCTATTATATTAACTATTGTTCCGCTAAAGGGCATTTTAGGCTTTGTACTCGCACTCCTTATTCAATCAGGCTTTGTCACAGTAATGCTCTTATGGCACGTATTAAAAAACATAGATCTGCCCGTTGATATTAATAATTGGGTCGTTAAGCCTATCGTGGCCGCACTTGCGGGAGCGCTTACCACTACATATATTCATCACACTTATTTGATGCCCGCTTTTTCTCTAAGGCCCGCTACACTCATTGCTATCTCTTTACTCGGAACTTTCTATATTTTTATGCTTTTTGTGCTACGGTGTATTACCCTAAAAGACATTAAGATGCTTACAGGGTCCTAGAGTCTTTTCTTGCTTCTAGAAGATGTTTGATATGCTTTTCATAGCCTTCATTGGTTGGTTCATAATATAGGGTGCCTTGAAGCTGATCCGGCATATATTGCTGCTTCACATAGTGATGCGGATAATCATGGGCATATAGGTACCCTATGCCATGTCCCATATCTTTCGCCCCACTATAATGACTGTCTTTAAGATGTGCTGGCACCAAGCCGATCTCTTTTGTTCTTATATCCTCCAGTGCTTTATTAATAGCAAGATAGCTTGCGTTACTTTTAGGGGCGCAGGCTACATAAAGTGCTGCCTGTGAGAGAATAATCCGACCTTCCGGCATGCCTATTCTTTCAACTGCCATCATAGCATTTGTAGCAATAATAAGGGCTTGTGGATCTGCATTGCCCACATCTTCACTGGCACAAATCACTATTCTTCTGGCAATAAATTTAGGATCTTCTCCCGATTCAATCATTCTGGCTAAATAGTGTGCAGTTGCATCTTGATCGCTGCCTCTCATACTCTTAATAAATGCTGAGATAATATCATAATGATTATCTCCATTTTTATCATAATTAAGTACTTTTTTTTGCAAACATTCCTTAAGCACATCTTGGGTTAAATGAATCTTGCCGTCGCTACTTCTATCTGTAGTCATCGCTGCAAGTTCTACAGCATTTAATGCACTTCTGGCATCTCCGCTTGTATTAACTGCTAAATAATGAATGGCTTCGTCTGTAATAGCCATGATATAGGCCCCTAAACCTCTCTCCTTATTATAGACAGCTTCTTTTATGATTGTTTCAATATGCTTAGTACTAAGCGGCATTAGTTCGAATACTAACGAACGGGAGATGAGCGCTCTATTTACTTCAAAATAAGGATTTTCTGTAGTGGCACCTATTAACACAAGGGTGCCATCTTCTGTATAGGGTAATAATGCATCTTGCTGTGCTTTGTTAAAACGATGAATTTCGTCTATAAAAATGATCGTCTTTTTACCAGATAAGGAGCGCTCTACTTTTGCCTCTTCCACTGCTTTAACAATATCTGCTTTTCCTGATGTCGTCGCATTGAGTACAATAAAATGAGCTTTTGTTGTACTTGCTATCACTTTAGCTATCGTTGTCTTACCCGTTCCTGGGGGGCCATAAAAAATAAGTGATTGCAGCTTATCAGCTAATATAGCGCGGTAAAGCAATTTATCTTTACCTAAAATATGTTCTTGTCCAACTATTTGATCAAGCTTTGTAGGTCGCATCCGGGAAGCAAGGGGAGATTCACTGTTTCCCTTTTTTTCATTAATATATTCAAAGAGGTCCATAGTTTCACCTTTCTTTTTTCACTTCTTATCTTATTATATTAGATGTTGGTAATTTATACAAATATTTAGAGAAACAACAAAAAAACTCTTTTAATTTTAATATATCGGGCGCATTTTTCTAATAAATTTCACATACTATATTGACATTCTTTTTACACTGTTTTATAGTAGTACTAAACAATACTACTACAAAGGTGAGCTAATGAACTTTAATGAAGCACTTCAAAAAATAGGCTTTTCACCCCTTGAAGCAACTGTCTATATTACCTTATGCAAACACGGCTCTTTAACTGGCTACGAGGTAGCTAAGCTCAGCGGTATCTCCCGCTCAAATGTTTATGCTGCTTTATATAGCCTGCAAGATAAAGGCATGTGCTCTGTATCCGAAGGAGAATCCACGAAATATGTGGCACTTTCTAAAGAAGAGCTTATCCTCTCGGCAAAACGCTCTATGTCTGAAGTTCTTGCTGAAATTGATACGCATTTTCCTGACAGGATAGATGTATCTGAACCTTATATCACTATAAAAGGCTATGATAATGTGCTCGCAAAGGTTAAAAACAGCATATTACTTTGTCACTCACATCTTTATATTTTAAGTACTTCAGCTTATGTTGAACTCTTTAAAGAAGAATTACTGACGATCAGCAGTTCTAAAAAAGTCACTATTTTATGTAATGAAAAGCTTGATCTAGGACCAAACGTGGCAATAGGACCCAGAAATAAAGCCCCCCAAGGCTTTCATATGATTATTGATACTAAATCTATCATTACCGGAGATTTAAAACCCGAAGGCTCTCAATGCCTCTACTCAACGAATCAATCATTAGTTCGTATGATGCGGGAATCTTTTATTACTGAACTCGATAATATTACTTTAACCAATTATTAAGGAGGATATCATGCACACTTTAAACGGTATTTTTACACAACAAACAAATTTTTATGGCGGAAACGATGTATTTGATCTTATGAGCCAATACGGAAGTCCCCTTTATGTTTATAACGAAGACATCCTAAGATCTCGTTGTAAAGAAATGAAAAACTTAGTGACTTATGATAACTTTGTACCACATTATTCCATCAAAGCCAATACCAATATTCACTTATTAAAAATTGTTCGCGAAGAAGGTTTGCACGCTGATGTTATGAGCCCTGGAGAAATATTTCTGGCACTTGAAAGCGGTTATACGGCGGATGAGCTTTTCTTTATTCCAAACAATGTAACTAAGGAAGATATGATTTATGCGATAGAACACAATGTAACAACTAGTATTGATTCTCTTGATCAGCTTAAGTTATATGGTGAACTTAATCCTGGCGGGAAGGTAGCTATTAGGTTTAATCCTGGAGTAGGTGCCGGCCATCATGAGAAAGTCGTTACAGCTGGCAAAAAGACAAAATTTGGTGTAGGTCCTGAATCTATTCCTGAAGTAAAAAAACTTCTTGAAACTTACAACCTCACTTTAGTTGGAATCAATCAGCACATTGGTTCTTTATTCATGGACCCTACCCCTTATATTCAAAGTCTGGATTCTATCTTAGATATCGCTAGACACTTTGATGATTTAGAGTTTGTTGATCTTGGCGGTGGATTTGGTATTCCTTACCACAAACAAGATGGCGAGGCACGCTTAGATATTAAATCCCTTGGCGAAAAACTTGATGAGGTCCTTCATGCCTTTGCAGCATCCTACGGTAAGAAAATTCAGTTTCAAATTGAACCAGGCAGATACATCGTTGCTGAGTCAAGCGCCATTCTTGGGGCTGTAACCGCTACTAAATCTAATGGGGGTACTAAGTATATTGGCTGTGATATAGGCTTTAATCAACTTCAAAGACCTATTATGTATGATTCACATCACGACATTGAGCTTTATTCGACAGAAGAAAGAGCAGCAGTATCCGGGCCTTTCACTGTAGTAGGTAATATTTGTGAAAGCGGAGATATCCTTGCAAAAGACCGCATACTTCCAGAAGCTCAAACAGGAGACATCATTGCATTAATGGATGCTGGTGCATATGGCTATTGTATGGCTTCTTGCTATAATCAAAGATTTAGACCTGCTGAAGTGTTAATTACATCTGATGGGTCTACAAAGTTAATCAGAAAAAGAGATACTTTTGAAGATTTAATTAGAAATATGATTTAAAGCACAAAAAAAGAAGCTATTGGGGATTAGCTTCTTTTTTTTGTTCCGTTCATATTTTATAAACAGGAAAATAGATATATTATGGGGAGATTCTGTAAGCAAGAAGCGTTATGTTTCTTGCTTACTCTTACTATACACTAACTTTCTTAAGAAATTATGAATTTGTAGTGAATAATTGTGTTTTTATCCCGCCAATTTATGGAAACGACTTAATAAGTAGCGTCTATTCTTCTACTTCTTCTTCAACTTCAATGTATTCGTATTCTACACCATCTTCTTCAACTACTTTTGTACCTACTTTAGGCTCTACCTTTTTACCAACCGTTAAGTTTGGTTCTTGTACTGCTGCTACAGCTGCTTTTTTCACAGGTATACGTACACTTTTATTAAGTCCAAATTCAATAACAAAAAGGTCATTAACAACATCTACAACTTTACCATATTCCCCTGACTGTAATAAAACATGATCCCCAACTTTAATTGTATTTTGCATTTCAGCTACTTGTTTTTCTCTTTTCTTCTGAGGTCTAATAACTAAGAACCACATAATTCCAAAAAACACCGCCATATATGCAACTGTTACAAACATCCCTACGCCCCCACCTGCTGCGCCTCCTGTAAATCCTAATATTAAATTCATTTTCATTCCTCCATTTTTAGTTGTTTTTATATCCTTCTAAACGCATTTTTTTGTAACTTTCAAAGTTACCTTGGTCTAATGCATTGCGGATTTCTAACATTAAATTATTAAAGTAGTGTAAGTTGTGCAGTACACATAATCTCATACCGAGCATTTCTTTCGCTTTTAAGAGATGTCTGATATAAGCTCTGCTGTGCTGCTTACAAGTAGGGCAATTACAGTCTTCGGCTAAAGGCGAGCTATCCTTTTCATGCACTTTGTTAAATAAATTCAGCTTGCCCTCATTTGTATAAACATGCCCATGTCTGCCATTTCTTGCTGGTAATACACAGTCAAAGAAATCTATGCCTCGTGAAACAGCCTCTAGAATATTTTCTGGCGTCCCTACTCCCATTAAATACGTCGGCTTATTTTGCGGCAAATAAGGTACAACAGCTTCTAATACGTTGTACATATCTGCATGGGACTCACCTACAGCAAGTCCACCTACAGCATAACCCGGCAGATCAAACTCGCTAATAATTTTTGCATGTTCTATCCTGATATCTTCAAGTACTCCGCCTTGATTAATACCAAAGAGCATTTGTTTTTTATTAATAGTTTCTTCTAAAGTATTTAATCTGTTCATCTCATCCATGCAGCGCTTTAGCCATCTGGTCGTTCTTTCAACAGAAGGTATAATATAATCTCTATCAGACAGTGCCGGCGGACACTCATCAAAAGCCATGGCAATTGTAGAGCCTATATGAGATTGTATTTGCATACTTTCTTCTGGTCCCATAAAAATTTTCCTGCCATCTATATGGGAAGAAAAGTGAACCCCTTCTTCTTTGATCTTACGCATAGCTGCCAATGAAAAAACTTGAAACCCTCCTGAATCTGTGAGTATAGGCTTGTCCCATACCATAAAACGGTGAAGTCCCCCGAGTTCCCGAATAAGCTCATCACCGGGTCTAAGATGCAGATGATATGTGTTTGCAAGCACTACTTGCGTTCCTATATTTTCTAAATCCTCTGTAGATAATGCGCCCTTAATAGCCGCTACAGTCGCTACATTCATAAATACAGGTGTTTCGATTGTCCCGTGTGGTGTATGAAATCGTCCCCTTTTTGCACGTCCTTCTACTTTTAGTAATTCATACATGTAATATCTCCAATCTTTTTAATACTCTCATACAGTTTACAAGAAAACGGTATTTTTTTCAATATTAGTTCTTCTTATTTTAATCATTTTTGCAAAGTATTAATCAGTTCTTATTGAAGATATACTATATCTCTGTTAAAATTATCTTTATATCATGTTGTTTCTCAGAATGATTTCACATTATATATTATTGTGAATAACTAAAATGCAAAGAAGTGAAATCTATATCTATTCTATATAAATGAAAGGGGCATAATAATGTCAGGTTCAATATTTGGTAAAATGTTTTGTATTTCTACGTTCGGCGAATCGCATGGGAATGCCCTTGGTGTAGTTATTGATGGTTGTCCTTCTAATATCACCTTGTCTCATGAAGATATTATGGAAAACATGAATAGAAGAAAACCGGGCAATGCTGCCGTGGCTACATCTCGCCAAGAAGATGATATCGTTGAAATATTATCTGGCGTATTTGAAGGTAAAACAACTGGAACGCCCATAGCACTTATGATCAAGAATACTAATCAAAAATCTCATGATTATTCTAAAATTCAAAATGTCTACAGGCCTTCTCATGCAGATTATTCTTTTGATATGAAATATGGTATAAGAGATTACCGTGGGGGCGGTCGTTCTTCTGGACGTGAAACAGTTGCACGGGTAGCGGCTGGTGCAGTGGCAAAAAAATTCTTAAAAGAACTGGGTATAGAGGTAACAGCTTATACAAGATCCATAGGCCCCATTAAAGTTGAAGAGAAGGATTTTAATTTATTAGAAATGCGTACTAATCCAGTTAATATGCCTAGCAATAAGACAGCGGACCTAGCCCTAGATTATATTCAATCTGTCAAGAAAAATCAAGATTCCGTGGGCGGCACAGTAGAATGTATAATTACTGGTCTAAAAGCTGGTATTGGAGAACCTGTATTTGATAAACTGGATGCTACGCTCGCTTATGCTATTATGGGTATCGGCGGTGTAAAAGCATTTGAAGTAGGTGCTGGTACTGAAGCTTCTCTTATGTTGGGCTCAGTTTATAATGATGCCTTCTATAATCATAATGGCAAAGTTTCTAAACGCTCTAATCACTCCGGAGGAATATTAGGTGGTATTTCAGATGGCACCGATGTTTTTATAAAAGCACATTTTAAACCAACGCCCTCTATCTCTCAGCCTCAGCATACACTTGATAACATGCTGCACGATACAACCATTGAGATTACTGGCCGTCATGATCCTGTCATTGTACCTAGAGCTGTGGTTGTTGTAGAATCTATGGCTGCACTTGCAGTTGCTGACTTACTGTTATGTAATCTTAGTTCCAATATAGAAAATATTAAAAATAATTATTAGAAATAGCTAGCAATATGCCGTTTATAATTGCACTAATTTTTATGTTTTTTTTGTTTAAATTGCTTAATCCAATCTCCTTTTTAATAACTATTAACAATTATACCGAAATCATTTTTAAATATTTGTTTATTTTTAATCTTATATAATTGTTTTAATATTGTATAATGAAAGTGTAATCAATCTAATTGACAGGAGGTATAGATATGAATAATATAAAGATCACAAACATAACAGATGTAGATAGTTTCTTTAAAACTGTTGATCAATGCAAAGGGGAAATAGAGTTAATAACTTCTGAAGGGGATAAATTAAACTTACGTTCAAAATTATGCCAATATGTTTCTTTAACAAAGATATTCTCTGATGCTAAAATTGACGAGATAACCATTGCCGTTTCTGATACGGCTGATGTTGAGTTACTTCTTAAATACTTAATTACAAGATAGTATTTAGCCCTATAACGGATTTTAATTAAAACCGACACCCCAAGTGAAGTCTATGGGGTGATTTTTGTTTTTATTATTGCAAAAGACTCCTTATCTAAGGAGTCTTTTGCATGTTTTTGTATATAACTATAATCTACTTCCGTTATCTACCCATTCTTTAGCGTTGATAACATTTCTTTCAGAAGGCACATTAACTTGGGTTTCTTTCATGAGTCTCTCAGCATCGGCCCAAGCCGCTGTCCCTTCATTTTTTATAGGATCATTGCTAAAAAGTCTTTTGTTCTTTTCTCCTCTTACAGGTTCAGCTGCTTTATTTTCCATTTGCTCACCTCATCTATCTGATTGTATCTATAATAAATTGTTACATCCTTATATTTCCCTATTTGTCATAATCTATTCGAGACTTTTAAAACCAATTTTGTTAAACCTTTCTTAAATGCTTCATTGTTTTCTTTAATTCTTTTTTTCGGTCCTTTTATATGTCCGCCAGAACTTCTTACCTTTTTAGCAAGATGTCTTGTAAAAAGCAGTTGATCAATATTCTCTTCTGTATAGATCATACCATTTTGATTAATAGGATGGCCTTTTTTTGAAAGAACCATTGCGGCTAGTCCATAGTCCTGAGTAACTACAATGTCTCCAGCTTGCACTTCATTTACAAGCACAAAATCTACTGCATCTGCACCTTTTGAAATCACCTTTGTAATTGCACCTTCTCTTTCAATACTATGCGCTGTATCACAAAAAATGAGTACTTGTATATTATAAATTTTAGCAATACTTATTACAATATCCACTACTGGGCAACCGTCTGCATCTATTAGTATTTTCATATTTACCCCTATATTTTTATTCTGTATTACTCTTATTATAGATACAGATTGGCCTAATTTCAACTTTAAGATTAATTAAACTTCTAATATGATAGGAAAAACGCTTGGTCTTCTTTTCGTCTTGTCATATAAAAACCGTTCAACTGCTTTTTTAATATTAACTTTCAGAACGGCTCTTTCAACCATTTGATTTCTTAGACAGGATTCTAACTCTTTCTGAGCAATTTCTTTGACGCCATTTATAAGTTCTTCTGAGTCTTTAACATATACAAAGCCTCTTGTAATAATATCTGGTCCTGCAGCAATACTATAAGTCTCCTGTTCTACGGCAGCTACTATAGTCAGCATACCATCTTGTGCCAGGTTTCTTCGATCACGCAGCACGACATTACCTACATCTCCTACGCCGATACCATCTACAAAAACATTGCCTGCCCGTACTTTTCCAGTAATACCTGCTGTTTGCTCTGATATTTCTAAGACTTGGCCTGTTTCTAAAATAAAAATATGCCCAGAGTCCATACCTAATTTCTTTGCTAAGTCCTTATGGTGTACAAGATGCCTGTATTCACCATGGGCCGGCATAAAGTACTTAGGATGTGCCAGGGTATGCATGAGTTTAAGCTCTTCTTTATAAGCATGCCCCGATACATGTACATCTTCTAATGCTTCATAAACAACATCAGCACCTTTTCTGTAAAGCTCATTAATAACCCTGGAAACCAGCTTATCATTGCCTGGTATAGGGGAAGCTGAAATAATAAAAAGGTCTTGTGGTTCTATTTTGATTTTTCTATGGGTTGAGAAGGCGATTCTAGCCAGTGCAGCCATAGGTTCGCCTTGACTGCCTGTTGTAATAATTGTAATCTTTTCACTAGGATAACTTCGTATTTCATCTTGGTCGATTACATCTTCTTCATTGAGATGCAAATACCCGAGTTCTTTTGCAACTTGTGTGATATTTTCCATACTTCTTCCACTAAAAGCTACTTTTCTGCCATGTTTTACAGAAGCGTTGATAATCTGTTGAATACGATGGATGTTAGATGCGAAGGTTGCAACAATAATACGTCCTGCCACATTAGTCAGTAATCTGTCTAAGGTCTCACCTACAGATTGTTCAGAAAGGGTGTGCCCCTCTCTCTCAACATTTGTACTGTCTGCTAACATTAAGAGTATGCCTTTTTTACCCAGTTCACCAATACGCTCTAGATCCATCTTCAGGCCATCAACTGGTGTATAATCCACCTTAAAGTCGCCTGTATGCAGTATGATACCAAGAGGGGTATGGATAGCAATGCAGCACGCCCCTGCAATACTATGTGTGCTCCTGATAAATTCAATTTCAAAGTGTCTAAGCTTAACGGTTTCTCCTGGTTCCACATGATGAAGCTTACAGGTTTCAATCAACCTGTGTTCCTTCAGTTTGTTGCCTATAATCCCAAGCGTCAGCTTCGTCCCATATAAAGGTACATTCAGCTGTTTTAAAAAGTATGGAATACCGCCTATATGGTCTTCATGTCCATGGGTTAAAAAGATGCCTTTGACTTTATCGGCATTGTCTAACAGATAGCTAATATCCGGGATGATAAGATCAACACCATACATATCCTCATCTGGAAATCCCATCCCACAATCTATAACAATAATTTCTTCATTATACTCAATAGCTGTTATATTTTTTCCTATTTCTCCAAGTCCGCCTAATGGAATAACTTTTATTGTATTATTTGCTGTCATTTCAACTGCTCCTTTATTGTTTAATACATTGAGTTGCCATTAGTTTACCTTGTTAAACACCATTTCATTCTTTAAATGCAATAAAAAAAAATACGATTTATTTATTTTACATATTTGTGTGTTAAAATAGATTATATGATATAAACAGCTAGGAGTGAATACCTTGAAACTTAAACATTTTCTTATTACTTTTTGTATACTCTATATACTAGCATTACTTATTTCATCAAATATTGCCAAAAGTGAGGGTTATTTTACTCCTGACTATCAAAAAATAGATCTTATGCCCATACTTACTAAAAGCATGCTTTTGGAAAACGATTATCAAATAATTTATGATCAGACTGGCATTGCAAAACCTATTGTAGAAGAACTTAAAGATATGCCAGATTTTCAAGAAAAAATGCTTATCTTTCAGCAAAATTACTTCACAGCTTTAACAATAGCCTCTGAAAACTTTACGCCTGTAACACAACAAGATTATGTTGCAAACGAAAAAAAGGAGGCTATTGCTGGATTTGAAATAGCCCCTTATCATAATGGCTATATTTTCTTAACCAAATCTACCTATACAATGAACTGGCGCCATGGTCATGCTGGGATCGTTATTGATGCGAAAAGAGGTAAACTTTTAGAAGCAGTTAATCCCGGTTCAAGGAGTCTCGAACAAGATGCTAGTAAATGGCGTTATTATCCTACCTTTAAAATGATGCGTCTTAAAGATACGCCCCAAACACAGCTTGATGAAATTGCACGGTATGCAAGTTCTGTCCTGCGGGATCTTCCCTATAATATCTTCGCAGATAAAAATCAAGGTGAAAATCCTTATGAAACACACTGCTCTTTGCTGGTTTGGCAGGCTTTTAAACCCTTTGGCTTTGATATTGATGCATCCGATGGCCTCCTTGTTTCGCCAGAGGATATTGCAAATAGTCCACTGTTAGAAACATTGCAAATCTTTGGATTTAACCCCAATAAGGAATGGTAATATGAAAAAATATCTTTTAACTTTTATATTATGTACTTTATGTACATTATGTATTATAGGTCTAAGTGTCTTTAGCTATTTTATGTTTAACCCTTCACTTGGCTATGATATCTTATTAAATACTCTAAATGAATCAGATGATTTTAAACTAACAGCTTTTTATAGCGACATCAGTATGGATACTATTAAAGGCTTTGAAATTACCCCCCAAAATATTACCCCTCTTAAAGCATCTTTCAGAAGTTATACAGAGGGGTTTTTGCCATCAAATCATTCTAAAAAAATAGTATCTGTTATTAATAATTTTAGAAAGAACAACACAGAGCCACCCTTAACTTACTTTCATGATTACTATGAAGACTCAGATGTAATGATCATTTCTTTTACAGGTGACTTGGACCATATCTATAGGATTGATAAGCAAACATGGCAGGTCAGTACCCTTCAATATAACCCAAGTGATAATCTGGGCCATATGTACGTTTCACATATCAAACGGATTGCTGATACTTTTGTTTTAATAGGCGGGGAAGTAAATGCTTATAATGCCTTCATCTATACAATAGATACGGCTTCCTTTACTGTACTCCAAGCTCATAAACTGCCTACTGACCCAAGTGCCATTTACGAACAACATTATACGATTGATTCACGAGGAAATTCTGTTTTTATAAGCGGTAAAGGTTTAGATATACTGCCTTATCAAACGTCCCAAATGCGTCATACCCCCTTACCTTTTGAAGCACAGTATGTTTTTTCCAGCACTTCAAATACCATAGCACTCTCTTTAACTTCAGATAGCATTCACTACGCCTTACTTGATGAAAGTTTAAGTACAATAGATTCAGGTTCTATACCTTTACCAAATGAAGGTGTCCTTTTAATAGATGCCTTTTTAAGTAATAACATTTTGAACCTAGTAGGATATGATCCTATAAATAAACGCTATAAAAATTATATTGCGTTATATGATCTTACTGCTGATAAACTGATCTATTGTTTAGGCCTTCATGAGTATACAAACTTGGCACTTTTAGATGCAGAGCTTCACTTACCGTTTGATCGGCTAAAAAATTAATGCTATACTATATTTACAGAAAAAGACAATATAATAGATAATTTTGTTACGCTATCAGAAAGAGGGATGAATAATGGCATCTGCTACGCATGTTTTATGCTTTGTTAACAATAAAGGAGGGAGTGGCAAGTCCACAACCTGTGCAAATATAGGTTATTCTCTAGCCTCTCTTGGTTATAAGATACTGCTCATTGATGGTGATATGCAGCTTAACCTTTCACTTAATTATTTTGATGAGGATTTTATACTAGAAGCAGCAAAGAGTCATAAAAACCTGTACTATGCTGTTAAAGAACAAAAGGATCTCTCTGATTATATTACCCCTACCAGGTATCCGAGTATAGATATGATTCTCTCTTCTACTTTGATGAGTTCTATAGAATATGAACTTTTCACTAAATGGCAGAGAGAATATATTCTGAAAAACAGTTTGAAAACTATTGTGGATTCAAAGAAATATGACTATATTTTAATTGATTCTCCGCCTACCTTAGGGGGCTGGGTAATGAATATCCTTTGTGCATCCCACTATATGATTACCCCCGTTGAAGCGAGTCCTTGGGGACTTTTTGGTCTTGCTAATTTATTTGATTTTCTAAATGATATTAAGTATGTAATCCCAGAGCTTAAAATGCTTGGCATCTGCATTACTAAAGCAGATACACGCAAAAGCTATCTTAAACAGACGATCACAGCCCTTGAAGAACTTCAAAATACCCATGTCTTTGAAACTTACATAAAAGTAGACAGCGCCATAGAATGGTCTCAAGAAAATGGCAAACCCGTTATGGATTACAAAAAATCCAGCCGCAGTGCTAATGAATACCTAAGCCTCGCAAAGGAGGTCGATGCCCGTGTCAATCAGTAAAAAAAGTGTTAACCGTATTAATAAGGCCGTAATGCCACATGACGCTGCCCCTCCCCCTAAGACTTGTGTAGATTCTGACGCAAAATCTTCAGCAAATGATGTGTCTCAAGAAAAGAAGGGTGTCGTTTCACGCATTCATCAAGAGATGCCTGATTACTTATTATAAATATGATTTTATATGAAGTCCGCAGAGGAATTTTAGGGTTCTCCAGTTGCTCACTTGCGTATTTCTAAAAATCTAAGCACTTTCTTTAAATGAACGGTCGAAACTCGCTGCGCTCAAACAGTCTCCCTAAAAACCATTTAAATAAACTGCTAAGATTTTCTATACGAAATACTCCAGAGGCAACTTCCGAACCCTAAAATCTCCTCTGCTAAGCTTTGTTTTATTTAAGTTTGAATTAGTTTTAGGACATCTGTCATAGCCTCCCCGAAGTACCTCAAAAGCCCCCTCTAGTCAGTGAAAAGTTTAGATAACTGCAAAGGTTAAGCAAACTATTCATATAATTGGGCGTTAGACCATTTAAATAAGTTATCTTTATCCGTTTTATAAAATCATTAAAGCATTTGAGTTTATATTTCTAAGCTTCAGATCAAGTCTTAGGTATTTTTTGTTATCTCATCTATTGTTTCAGTAATAGTATAATAGCACATAGCGAGGTAGGCAGGAGATGTTTTTTGGCTTGACTCGGGTATGGCGGTGGGTAGGCGGGAAAGACAAAAAATATCTCCTGCCTGCCAAGCGGACCTAATATCAAGACTTCAATTATAAAGATACCTCATATACTGCTATATGCAGTAGTTTTCGGACAGTCTGATGGATAGGCGGGAGATACGGAAGTTCTATCTCACCTTATATCTCTCATGACTAATTTGGCACTAAAATAATTGACCGTATCATCTAAACTTGTCCCGTAAACAATGCGTTCATCTTCGGCATTAGTTCCCATCACGACTTTAACTTTTGTATCATAAGTAACTGATGTATTATAATTAAGCTGAAGGCTTTCTATTTCTTTATGATAAAAGTCTTCAAGATCAATCATATCCACAACCCACTTCACATAGTAGGCATTATTCATATGTTTATTCACATCTATCTCTGTATATCTTGCTTTTCTAATATCTTGTTTGATGATCTTAGTTGGCAGCACAAGTTTATCTAGTTTTTCTCCCTCATAAGGGAAATCTAAAACATTCATAGCCCCTTGAATACCTTTTATTCTAACTGGCCGCTCCGTTTCTGCATCCATCAGGATATAGTTACCTATGATATGACCTATCTTTTCCCCTTCTTGATCAAATAAGTCAAACAATCTGACTGCAAAAAGCTTATCATATCCCCCAGGATAAGTTTCTATAGCCATTTGATCCTGCCAACTTGGGTACTTATACATCTCAAACTTAACTCTTGAAATTACCCAGTAGTATTTGGGTTTTTCTGTATTTTTATAATAGCTAAACCCAAGCTTAATCGCGTGATTGGCTGCCACTTGCTGCATATAATGTACAATGCCATGCATTGCAAGCTTCTCTGTAAAATCTATATCTTCAAACTCTATTTTGTGCACTTCTCTTAATCTTAATGACACTTTTAATCCTCCCCTAATCAACCCTTTAGTTTAGTAATCACTCTAAATTTCATATTACCCCTATCATTTTAAGATAATATGTAGTTTTACAAAAAAGCTGCCTTGTGTCATCCAACATCAGGCAGCTAATCTATTTTGTCTATGCATGGATAAACATAGCATCTCCAAAACTAAAAAATCTATATTCTTCTTTAACTGCTTCATTATAGGCTCTAAGTACATTTTCTTTCCCTGCTAAGGCACTTACTAACATAATAAGCGTAGACTCAGGCAGATGAAAATTAGTAATCAGCCCATCTATACATTTAAAGGTATACCCAGGATAAATAAAAATATTTGTCCATCCACTGCCTGCCTCAATCATGCCATCTTCTCTTGCATTTGATTCTAAGGTTCTCGTACTTGTTGTACCCACAGCTATTACTTTGCCACCATTTTGCTTAACTGTATTAATGATGTGAGCATCTCCTGATTCAATACTATAATATTCTGAGTGCATATCATGCTCCAAGACATTTTCTACTTTAACCGGTCTAAAGGTCCCAAGGCCTACATGGAGTGTAACATAAGCTATTTTCACTCCCTTTTCTTCGATTTTACCTAGCAGCTCTTGTGTAAAATGAAGCCCAGCTGTTGGGGCAGCAGCACTACCTTCGTGTTTTGCATAGACTGTCTGATAACGTTCTTTATCCTCTAATTTTTCATGAATATAAGGTGGAAGCGGCATCTCTCCTAGTTGGTCAAGCACCTCTTCAAATATCCCTTCATATTCAAATTCTACAATTCTTTTGCCATCCTCAATAATATCTTTAATAGTTGCCGTAAGCAGTCCTGCTCCAAATAGAATTTTATCACCTATCTTAGCCTTTTTCCCTGGCTTAACAAGCACTTCCCATGTTTTGTTTTCTTTTCTTGTAAGAAGAAGGAATTCCACCTTTCCGCCTGATGGATACTTCTCACCAAATAGTCTTGCAGGAATAACTCTTGTATTATTAAGCACAAGACAATCTCCAGGGTTTAAATAGTCTATGATGTTATAAAAATGTCTATGCTCAATGCTTCCTGAGTGCTTATTTAATAACATAAGCCTTGAGGCGACTCTATCGCTTAAAGGCACCTGTGCAATAAGACTTTCTGGAAGTGCGAAACTAAAATCTGATGTTTTCATGTAAGTCTCCTATCTTTCTACTGTTACACCACTATAATAATGTTTAAGAATCTCTATATAATTATAACCAGCTTTAGCCATTCCCATAGCACCACTTTGAGACATCCCTACCCCATGTCCAAAACCTTGTCCATATACGGTTATATCTCCGAATATCAGTTCACTTTGCATAGGACTTGTCATCCCTTGGCTTGTCTGTACTGAAAGCGTCTTCTTATCTTGGGCTGACTGAACCACTGGGTTTCCAGCAAGCACTTCTATTCCCGACGAACTAATCGCCGTAATCGCTGTAATATTCTTTTGAACGATGTTATCTACTGACATCACACTAACTGTTTGAGATGGTGTAGTGGCTGTTGGCGTCCCTATAAACCCTGAAAAACTAAACAATCTGCTTTTTAGAGAGCCTTCTTTTGTACTGCTAAAAAAAGTTCTAACGTTCTCATTCTTTATTGTATGGGTACCACTTGCTCCTATAAATGTTAAAACTTGCACCCTACCTGCAGGTGTTCTTGATGTAATCTCTAGTCCTTGCAGATTACCTATGTTGATGCCTTGGCTCATCAAAACACTATTTATTTCACTGAGTGTAATGGTACGTATCCATGGTTTTTGAGCAGGTTCTGTCTCAAAACTATCTGATACAGCTTTAAGATAAGGCACTTCATTTCCCCATACATATTTTGCATCCTCGGTTACTCCCCCACTCGTTGAAGAATATAGCGCCTCTGCAACCTTATTGTTGTACTTAATGACTTCTCCTCTTGTTGCATCTACTGCTGCGTTTGTGCTGGCACACTCTGCGCTAAATCCTCTATAAACTTGACACAGTGTCGTATCTACAAGGTTATAACCTCGATTTATAAAACGATTGTATTGAAAAACAGCTATAGATCTTGCCGCTACCGCTTGTGTCTTTAGGGCTTCTTGGGGCCATGAAGCGGGCATTTCACCAGGAATAACCCCATATAAATATTCCTCTAAATCAACAGTATTTAAAGCTGTCAGTCCACCTATTTGTCCATTAACAACCCCTATTGCACCTCTATACTTTCTGCTGTTGCCTACTTGTGTAATAGGAAAGCTGTAGCCGTTTTCTGAGCCCTGCAAAAGAAGGGGTTCAGTATTATTCTCACTAATAAAAACAAGTTCATTTTGAGCATTGTATAAGGCTATTCTTGTATAAGATGCAGGCGCTGCTAATAGTTTGTCATTATAATCTTTTATGTATACACAATAAGTACCTGGTGCTAAATAGGCTGCTACTGCGCCGTTACCATAAGCTTTTGCAGCATTGTCTGCTTCCATATACGTATAATAAGTAATCCCTGTAAAATAGTAGTCCTCGACGGTTTTTACAACCGAAACACTATTGGTATTCAGCGTTCCTTCTACTTGGAAATAATGGTCATTTAAATATCCTATCTGCAGATTATTTTGGCTTGATATGTAAATACTTGAGGCATCTTTATAAATAG
The DNA here is from genome assembly GCF_900095725.1 of Cellulosilyticum sp. I15G10I2. Classification (NCBI taxonomy): domain Bacteria; kingdom Bacillati; phylum Bacillota; class Clostridia; order Lachnospirales; family Cellulosilyticaceae; genus Cellulosilyticum; species Cellulosilyticum sp. I15G10I2. The sequence goes on along the minus strand of NZ_FMMP01000019.1, from coordinate 23,578 downwards.
ATTCTAACCCAATCTTAACCGTAGTGGGTACTGCTGCAAAAAGAATACTGCTGCAAAAACAATATACGCCTAGCACCATAATAATCTTATAATAGCTTTTTAGTTTAAGTCCTTTATCCAAACCATTTCCTCCTTTAAGTCATTAATGTCTGATTAAGTCTCTCTTGATGCAATTCAACTTTACTTTATATTATATAGGCATATGCCCTAAAAATCTATCATTTATAATAATCCGCGCATATTTTTAACGCGTTAAGCCATTTTTCTACGTCATTTTGTTCGATATCACACAAATATTCTCTGCTAAAATACGCTTTAGTATCTTTTAATGACAATTGATTATGATACGCTATACCTTGATCCCTTAACTCTTTACTATAAATTCTCATTGAATTTCCTTTATGTATTACAACTTTTTTATAAATACTATAAAATGCTTCAAAACTTTTACCCGATGGAAATCTGACATACTCCTCCCATTTATGACTGCATAGTTCCCACCAAATAGGATGTGAATCTATATGATATCCATTAAATAATGCTGTGGTGGAGGCTATCCAATGCTCTTGTCCCTCTAGAGCTTTATCAATCCATTTATAGACTGGAAATATACTTAAATACGCATCCCTTTCATAAACAAACACAGTATCTATAAAGCTATATTGTGCTATATAGAGCGGCATATAAATATTATGCCACTGGGATACATCTAGTATAATACTAAGCCTTTTAACTTTTCCTTTTACACAGTGTTCTATAATTGAGAATACTTTTTCGTAGGGGATATATATTGGTGGACTTTTAGAAAAATCCATAAACATACCGCCATAGTTGCCCTGTCCAATAAGGATTAAAATCACTTCATCCGCTTGTAATTTCTCGATACCATCCTTTAAGAATTTTTCAAAAGTTATCTCTGAAGTAGAGTTAACTTTTAACTCACAAGTTTTGATTGTTTCATCTCCATTGTAAAAATACTCATGTACGCCACCTCGGCTGATTTCTTTTACATATTCCTTAATCTGCTTAAATCTGCGATACATCGCAATACAGCTATTATTAAAGAAGTAGCCTCTTGCAAATATTTTTATATTTGGCTTATTAATCTGCGTAATCTGATTAAGTTCATATTCTAATGCACCAGCAATTTCACAATTACCTGCTCCATAAATCAAGATACTATGATTACCCATACAGACTTCTCCTTCATATTTTAATCTATTAGCTTTGATATACTGTTACTAATATATGTCCTATTGTATTGTCCTATGAGTATACTTCGCTTAAAACAAATCTCTTCTAAACATATAGGTTCCAAATTCATCCTAAATTAATATAATATTACAGAGGATTACAAATTTTTTATTTGAAAGGACTTATGCCCTATGAAAGACCTACTCCCTTTATTATTAATGACAGCTGCTACAAGTCTTAATAGAAATAGATATGCTTATTCCCGTATTGCTCATACCAACACTAACAATGATTTTGCTGCACAGACAGGACCTTTTGAACTCCCGGCTCTTCCTTATGCCTATGATGCGCTAGAACCTCATATTGATGAAGAAACCATGCGTGTACATCATGATGGCCATCACCGTGCTTATGTAAATAATCTTAATGAAGCACTTTCACAGTATCCAGAACTCTATAATTTCTCACTTGAAGAGTTATTACGTCGTGCTAATGCACTGCCCTCTGATATTATGGAAGATGTTATTAATAATGGTGGCGGTCACTATAATCACTCATTTTTTTGGAAGGTTATGTCTCCAGATGGTGGTGGTGAGCCTAATGGTAACTTAAAGGTTGCAATTGACAGGACATTTGGCAGTTTTGAAAACTTTAGAGAAGTATTTAAAGAGACAGCTCTTGATACCTTTGGTTCTGGATGGACTTGGCTGTTAAAAGATCCTTCAGGCAACTTGCAGATTGTTTCAACTGCTAATCAAAATACCCCCGTTCCTTTTGGACTTAGGCCTATTATCGCTATTGACTTATGGGAACATGCGTATTATCTTAAACATAAAAATCGCCGCGGCGACTATATTGATGATTGGTTTAATGTAGTAGACTGGGATCATGCAGGCGAACTATACAACCGCTAATAAAGATAATTTAAGAAAAATCAAACTGAATACGAGAAAACAAGGGTGGAAACCGACATTGGTTTCCACCCTTGTTTTCTCGTAGTACATCCACAGTCTGATGTCATTTATCGTCTTTCTCAGCATGGTATGGCTGGAGCGCACCAGTTCCACCAAGTGACGCAGCACTGTCGCCGATCCATTTGCCTTACCGTCGTCTAGCTTATCAAGAACACGTGTCATCTGCCTGTTCATCATAAACTGGAAAATTTGCAGAGCCATAGCCATAGCACGCACCGGTATAGTGCTGGCATAGTAGCGTATGCCCTCAGTGGATCCCTCAAACAGGGGGCACTATCCTCTTTAATGATGAAGGATTTTAACTGTCCAGTCTCAAACACAGTTTTATCCAAGCTTTTGCTCATGCAAAACAGCTTGTTCTGGTGTTCAAAGATGATTTTGGTATCCCAAAGGCCGAAATCAATCTGTTCAGAAATCACAAATTGATCTTTCAGTAGCTGGTTTTTAGAATTAGGTTGCTCATAGATTTGCGCATAGTGCGCCTCATTTCATACTTGGCATATCTGCCTTGCCTGCCTGCTCAATAAGATACTCTCTTTGTCCAAAGCCCAACATTCCAGCGATCATGGCAACCGGGAACATGCGAATTTCACGGTTGAGCTTAATCACGCTGTCATTGTAAATCAGGTGGCTGGTGCGCACCATGTTTTCAAAGATTTCCACAGCATTCATGGTTTTGATATAGGTTTGGTTTGCTGCCAGTTCCGGGTATTGCTCCGTTACCATGGCAATCCTGCCCAAGGCTTCGGAAATAATTCCCTCTTGGTGCAGCACATCATTGGGTGTTGACTTTGCCGTAATGACGCTTCTTCTTGATTTGATGGTTTCAATCAGCGTTTCGCTTTCATGTTTGGCATAGCCCTTTGTCAAATCCAAAAGTGCTGTCAGGGCGTCGAAACGGCTAGAGAGCTGCACACCGATCTGACTCATGGCGTTGCTTATATTCTCATCCAATACTACAAGTCTGCGTTGGGTAGAGATTACCCATAGTAAGATTGACACGACGATTATGCCAATTGCTATTAGGGTTGGTAACATAGTGTTTACCTCCATTTTCTATTGGTTAGTGTATAAGGGAACATTTCCTTATCTTTAATGTATCAAAAATTCTCCTTAAAACCCCATCCACAGCATGAAACATTATTTTTACAACATGAATCATGGTTTTTTACATTCTATTTTTATGGTAAAATTATCATTGAGAAATAGACTAACAATGAAAGGGAGGAATGCTTATGCTACAGATTGCAGTCTGTGATGACAATATTGAAGAGCTATCCAATATGGTACAGCTCATAGACCTATACAGGACATCAAAAAATTTTAACTGCCAATACGCTGTCTTTACAAACGGATTTGAACTGGTTTCGGTCTTAGAAAAAGGAAAACGGTTTGATATATACTGTCTGGATATTATTATGCCGGGCTTTACAGGCATTGATGTGGCAAAGGAAATTCGGGGTTTTGACAAAACCGCGCCGATTTTATTCTTTACCTCCTCCCCTGAGTATGCCTTAGAGAGCTATTCAGTGAAAGCCATCAATTACATACTAAAGCCAATCTCAAAAGAAAAACTATTCTTTACCTTTGACGAGCTACTAGAGCAAATCAAAGCAAAAAAGGATGAGAATGCTATTATCGTAAAGAGTAGTGAGGGCATTCAAAAAATACTGATCTCCAATTTGGTTTTTGCCGAGGTCATCGGCAGAAATGTGTTGTATCATATGCACTCGGGCAAGATAATCGAATGTACAGAAGCCTTTTCCTCTGTCTGTGATAATCTTGTGAAACATGGATGTTTTATCAGACCCCACCGCTCCTATCTTGTGAATATGCAGTATGTGGATACCATCCAAAATCATCAGATAACCTTACAAACCCTTTCCTTTGTCCCCGTTGCACAGGGCAGGGCAAAGGAGATGAAAGCGCAGTATCTGAATTATCAAATGGAAGGGGAATAACTACGTGGAGAGAGGTGCTTTAAAATGGTGGTAACAGTGATAGGACTTATACGATTTGGATTTTCTCTGCTTTTTGGCGTAGCGGTGTCGGTTCTCTTTGCAGGCATAGAACTCACCCGCAAAAACAGGCTTATCATTGGCCTAATCTGTGTAATTTTTCTTTTCATTCAGACCGCCTGCTGGTGGTTTTTGGGCTTGGACTTAACCTCCAAGCTTTATCCCCTGATCATCCACCTGCCGCTGATAGTAATATTTTCTCTATATCATAAGCGTCCGTGGCTCATTTCCACCGTCAGCGTGCTTTCGGGTTACCTGTGCTGTCAAGCACCACGCTGGGTGGGTTTCCTTGCAGGAGCTGCCTTTGGTAGCAGACTTGCAAACCACGTTTTTTATATTGGGGCTGTGTTTCTGTCCTATTATTTTCTGAAAAGATATGTGACTAGGTCCGTCCGGCAGCTTATGGAGATGTCCAATAAATCTTGCTTGCTTTTAGGCGGCGTACCACTTTTTTACTATATGTTCGACTACGCTACCACTATCTATACCGATGTGCTTTACAGAGGTACTGAATGGGCGGTTCAGTTCATGCCCTCAACAGTATCTGTTTTCTATTTTGTATTTGTCCTCCTTTACTACTCTGAGACGCAAAAACAGGCAAGCATCCAAAGAGAGCGAGACATGCTGGATATGCAGTTTAGGCAGGCACAAACAGAATTTGCTTCTCTGCGACAGATGCAGCAGAATGCTATGGCCTATCGGCACGATATGCGCCACCATTTCGCTCTTTTACAGGGGCTGGCCTCCAAGGAACAAATAGAGGAGATCAAAAAGTATCTACGGACTGCCCAATCCGATATGGATACCATCACGCCCATGCGATTTTGTGAAAACGAAACCGTTAATCTGATTTTGTCCTCTTTTGCCGTCAAAGCACACCAATCGGGAATCCTATTGACAGTAGAAGCAAGGTTGCCTGACGCGCTTCCCTTTAGTGACACCGAGCTTTGCTCCCTATTGTCAAACGCTTTGGAAAACGCCATACAAGCCTCTGAAAATATAGCAGACAGCAAAGAACGCTATATCAAACTGCGTGTGTATGCCAAGAATAATAAGCTGTGCATTGACATTCGCAACAGCTATCACACAGAACCCATATTCCACGAGGGTCTTCCTGTGTCAAAAAAACAGGGGCATGGCTTTGGCACAAAAAGCATGGCGCATATCGTGGAAAAACACGGTGGCGTATACCAGTTTTCGATCAAGGATGGCTGTTTTATATTCCAAGCAACTACATAATCTCTGAATATACTAAGCCCCCTGCCTTTACTCAGTAAGACAGGGGGCTTAGCGTATGGTATGCTTGTAAGTGGCAATGGTGCTATCAATAAAATGATAGACTATCGGCAGATAGATTTTTATTTTTAATAATTACTCAGTTACTTCTTGAGTCGTTAGAAATCTTATTAAAGCAGCAGCTGCTTCCTCTTCATCTTCTCCGTCAGCTACAATTTCGATGCTTTGTCCCTTAATAGCACCCAAAGACATCATACCCATAATACTTTTAGCATTAACTTGCTTTTCATTCACAACAACTGTAATATGACTTTCATATTTGCTGGCGATCTGAACAAATAACGCTGCTGGTCTTGCCTCCAGTCCATTTTTGAATTCTAGTTTAATTACTTCTTTAATCATTTTTAACTCCTCCTCTGATTTGTCTAGTTTGCTCTGCAATCTCACTTATTTTTTTTAGTCTATGATTTACTCCCGACTTTCCTACTGGGTGGCTGATAAGCTCTCCGAGTTCTTTTAAAGTAGCACTTGGATATTCTAACCGATATGTAGCTACTTCTTGTAAGTTGTCAGGCAAAGCAGAAATACCTATTGTATCTTGTATATACTCTATATCTTGCACCTGCCTGACTGCTGCTGATACTGTTTTTTTAAGATTAGCTGTTTCACAATTAACAATACGGTTTACATTGTTTCTTACCTCTTTTATAATACGTATATTTTCGAGCTCCATCAGTGCAATATGTGCTCCCATAATATTCAGCAAATCAACTATTTGTGTGCCTTCTTTAAGGTAAACCACATAGTTGTTTTTACGTGGTACTATTTTGGGATCCATTTCTAGTGAACTCATGACCTCTTTAATGAATTCAGCATGTTTTAAGGCAGGACTTACAAATTCAAGATGATATCCCTTTTCTGGATCGCTTACCGAGCCTGCTCCTAAAAACGCCCCTCTTAGATAAGCTCTTTTACAGCAAATACTTTGTATAATTGTTAAATCTACATAATCTCTAATGATTAACTTTTCCTGATCTGCCTTAAGTACCGTCGTTGCCTTTAGTACTTTTAGAGACGCTTCATGGTCTTTAATGTGTAAAATATAAGTTTGTTTCTTATGAAACTTTTTACTGACTTTAAAGACTACCTTTGTATTTATATTAAAAGTTTTTTTAATCATTGTAAAGTACTTTCTTGCAACAGCAGCATTTTCTGTCTGAAATTTGACCGAATAAGCCCCGTTTTCACATTTAATCTCCCCTGACATGAGTATAAGCGCAGCGATTTCTGCAATCATACAATGCCTTGTACCTAATGGAACACAAGTGAGTTCTTTTTTTACATTGGAGGAAAAAGACATATTTGTCACCTCTTTTATGTAATTTTAATTGAAAAACTCTTTAAATATACATTCAGCTAGTTTTTCTGAGTCGTGCCTAACAAACTTTTTATCCTTAAAAATCTTAACAAGTGGTGCTTCAACTCTTTTAACATGATGCCAAATCTCATTTTGCGGGTCAAATCTTAAGATATCTGCCCCTTCTTCAATATATTGGTTAAGGTACTCATCAGGTATTATTTCATTGTTAACAATGACACTATGTATCACATTGTTTCCAATATACTTCTCCAGTATTCTTAAATGTTCTTCAATTGAAAACCCCGTTGTTTCTCCTGGCTGACTCATAATGTTGGCTACATAAATTTTCTTTGCCCTTGACCTTTCAATAAGCATTGGAACTAAATCCACCAATAAATTTGGAATCAGGCTTGTATAAAGACTTCCTGGTCCCAGAATGATAAGGTCTGCTTCTTGAAGTGCATAAATAACTTCTTTAACAGGCCTAGGGTTAGTTGGATTTAAAGCTATCTCTTTAATAAGAGACTGGTTTAATTTGCCATATTCTACGATTTGTGTTTCACCTTCAATAGATTTTCCGTTTTCAAATTGTGCACAAAGATGAATATTTTCAAGTGTAACGGGTATAACCTTGCCTGTAATAGCAAGCACATTTCCAGTCAACTTAACAGCTTGTTCAAAGCTGCCTGTAATATCTGTCAAAGCTGCTAAAAATAAATTGCCTAAATTTTGCCCCTTTAAAGAACCTTCTTTGAACCTGTATTGAAGTACTTTTTCCATGATCGGTTCCGTATTAGCTAGTGCCACAAGACAATTTCTAATATCCCCCGGGGGCATGATTCCCATTTCTTCTCTGATTTTACCTGAGCCACCTCCATTATCAGCTACAGTTACAACAGCACTTATATGGGAAGTATATTTTTTAATACCTTTTAACATAGCTGATAAGCCTGTTCCCCCACCTATTACAACTACTTTAGGCTCTTGCTGCCTCATTTTCATATTACTTCCCTCTTTTACTATCTTTATCAATATCTCTATGTTGAATAATTACAGTATGTCCTTCATCTTGTAAAAATTTGCAGAGTGCATTGGCGATAGTTACAGATCTATGTTTGCCCCCTGTACAGCCAATACCAATAACTAACTGATTTTTGCCCTCTTGCATATAGTTTGGCATAAGGAAGCTAATCATATCCTTTAATTTTGCAACAAATGTTTGTGTCACTTCAAATTGCATTACATAATTTTTTACAATCTCATCATTACCTGTATAAGGTCTCATTTCTGGTATATAATAAGGATTTGGCGCAAATCTTACATCATAGACGAGGTCTGCATCAATAGGCATCCCATATTTGAAACCAAAAGAAAGAATCGTAACCATTAAGCTGTTAAATGCCTTTTTCTCACTATAAATTTTAAAAAGCACTTCTTTAGTATCTTTTGGCAGCATATATGATGTATCAATAATATGATGTGCTTTTGATCTCATTTCCTTTAAGATTTCTCTTTCTCTTTGAATACCTTCTTCTACCCTTTCACTTCTTGCTAAAGGATGGAGCCTCCTTGTTTCTTTATACCGTTTAATAAGCTCTTGATCACTACAGTCAAAATATACAATTTCATAAGTGTGTCCACAAGATTTAAGATCATGTAAACTGCTGAATAAATCTGAGAATAAAACACCGCCTCTAATATCAATACCCAAAACAACCTTGCTTAACTTTTCTTCTTGAGGCGCTATAAGTTCAGCAAAATTTGTTATTAAAGTAGGCGGCAGATTATCTACACAATAGTATCCCATATCTTCAAAAAACTTTATAGCACTACTTTTACCTGCTCCTGACATTCCTGTTACAATAATAAAGTTCATAAGTGCCTCCTGCCCATTTCTTATCCTTGGTTACTAATAATTTTGATTTCTGGTTGCAAATCAACATTAAATTTTTCTTTGACAGTTAATTGAATATGATCAATAAGCGCTTTAACATCTTTAAATGTAGCAGTGCCATCACTCACTACAAAACCACAATGCTTCGTAGAGACCATGGCCCCGCCTATCTGATAGCCTCTAAGTCCAGCATCCATGATAAGCTTTCCCGCAAAGTAACCCTCAGGCCTTTTAAAGGTGCTGCCTGCACTAGGCTTTTCAAGTGGTTGTTTATCCCTTCTTCTTCCTGCCAAATCTTTCATTATTTCAGATATAGCTGTTTTACTACCTCTGGATAAAAGTAGTCTTGCCTTTAAAACAATATATTTATTTTTTTGAATAATGCTTGTTCTATAGCCTAATGCCAAATCTTCTTTCGATAAAGTTATCTTTTGGCCTTTTTGATCAATTACCTGGGCATCTATTATGACATCTTGTATTTCTCCGCCATAAGCTCCTGCATTCATAGCTACTGCCCCTCCCAGAGTTCCGGGGATGCCTTGTGCGAACTCAAAACCTGCAAGTCCGTGTTCAAATGCAACATTTGCAATTTTAGAAAGCAACGCGCCGCTATCTGCCGTAATCACTGTATCCTCTATTTCTATATCAGATAGGTTTTTATATAACTGAATAATAACGCCTCTAAAACCTTTATCATCTATTAATAAATTACTGCCATTACCCACAATATAATAAGGAATATTATGTGCATTGCATAATTGTACTGCACTTACTAATTGTGTACAATCGGTCGGCATAACAAATAAATCTGCCGGCCCCCCTATTTTAAAAGAAGTATGATTTTTCATAGGTTCATTCATTAGAATATTTTCATTTGGTATCTGAGTACATAAAAGATTTATAACCTCATTTATTTCCATTTTTCCAACTCCTTACTAGGATACCAATACTTTTATTAAACTATCTATACATTATTATAATATACATTATTTTTATTCATAATGATAGTATTTTTTAGTTTATAAATAGTGTATCAAATAAAACACTTTTTCTTCTTGGATATATTTAACGCCTATAATTCGATAACTTTTTTACTTATTTCATCCAATAAAACATAATTTATGCTATAATAAGATGAACTTTATAACTCACATACTTTTATGTAATATATTAGGAGATAGCCGATGCGTAAGAATAAAAAAATGGTACTGGGAAACTATGACAAAAAACAAAAAGGCAGTAAAAAAATTTATATCTATCTATTAATCATATGTATGCTCCTGGTAGGAGCTTTTTATCAAATATATTATGTTTATGCACATGCTAATCAATATGGACGGGTAGGTAAATTAATTGATGTCAATGACTCTATGATGCATCTTTATACTTCTGCCTCTTCAGGTATGCCACTCGTCTTCGCCTCAAATATTGGCACTTCTGTGCCTTATGCTGAATTATACCCTCTTTTTTCAAAGTTCTCTGAGGAAGCAGCAATAGCAGTATATGATAAACCCGGTTATGGCTGGAGTGAGCTTACCAAAGCCCCTAGAGACGTTACTACAATTGCTTCTGAAATACATACGCTTTTACATAATAGCAATCATCCTTTACCAGCATTATTTATTGCACACTCTATGGGTTCGCTTGAAGTACTAAGATATGCTCAGCTCTATCCTGAGGATGTAGCCGGTATTGTTTTAATTGACGGGGCTTCTCCTGATTTTTGCAGTAAATATAATAATATTATGATAGTAGAATCGTTCTTAATGAACGGACTGCGTAACGTAGGACTCTTAAGATTATTAAGTGATACAGACGCCATGCAAAAAATACTTAACACTAATGATATGCTGCCAGAAGAACTTAAAACTCTAAACAGCGGTATTACACTGGAAAAGTTATGGAACAGAAATATGATAGAAGAAAAGCTTAAACTTCAGTCTAATGCTAAAATGATTTTAGAAGGAGGTACCTTAGGCGATATTCCGCTGCATATTATAACTTCAAAAACCAATCCTTATGGTACTTGGCAGCAGACACAGACCACCTTGCTTAAGTTTTCTTCTAATAGTACTCAAACTTATATGGACGGCTCTGTAAATTTTATTGAAGAAAAAGATATGGCTATTATTCAGGGTGTTATCAGCTCCTTAATAACTTCTTTACAAAAAGAATAATAAAAAATAGCTGACTAAAATACGTCTAGTGTATTTTAGTCGGCTATCGAAAGCTAGATAATGACTATAGTGTTATGACTTTGTGTGCTTTTAAAACAATATCTGCAATTTCTTCCATATTCGTAATTCTTCCTACTTGTAGTGAACTGTTGTTACAAGCCTTATAGACACATGTTCCACACGCTAAGAGTTCCACCCCTTCGCATTCAAGCCCATCTAATATATCTATAAAATAAGATCCTCTTACAACGAGTTTTACTCCTGAATTATAAAATATAATGACATCTGGCTTATTCATGCTGGCAAGAAGTTTTCTAAGAAATGTACCTAGGAGTGTATGCCCAACCTCAGCATCTCCTCTCCCTAGAGTATCACTGTTAATGATAATAACATTTTTATACACCGTATCATTGCCCCCTTAATGTACTCTGCATACCAATATTGTATGCTCATTTAGAGTAATAGGTGATTGTGTCTAATTATGTCACACAAAAAAAGGATTGCTTATTTTAGCAACCCCTTAGTCTTTATTTGACTTCTTGATATATTTGATGATATCTAAAATCCCTTTTGCTATAGACCCGATTAAGAATACTGTATTAATAACAAATCCTGCAATGGCAATACCTCTGGCATTTCTTGTTTTAATGCCTACAGCACCTAATACCGTCCCCACTATTGTAACTGGAAGCCCAATAATAGGGACAAGCCACCCAAGGGACCCCACTATGCCTAATATCAGTGATGTCCATGCATTTAATTGTGTAGAATGCGTAGGTATGGGCATAGGCTCAACGCCGTTGTTGGTATCATCTATTTCATATTCATCCTCTAAGAAATCTAATTCTTCCCCTAATGTTGTCTCGTGCATTAAAAAACCTCCATTTCCGTTATCTCTTTTTATTATAACTGATATTTTTTATCTTTTAAAGAATAAATTTAATATTCAATATTATATTAGTTAGATACTTTTACCTGTGTCCATATACTGCTATAGCGTTCTATCACATCTGAAGGATCATTAAACATTTCCATCTTAGGATCAGTGATAACATGGTCACTTGGATAAGCTACTTCGCTATTTTTAATTTCCTCTGGCAACAGTTCTCTTGCAGCACTAATAGGTGTAGAATAACCTATGTATTCTGCATTTTTTGCTGCTATATCCGCACGGCACAAAAAGTCAATATACTGATGAGCGAGCTTTATATTTTGACTTCCTTTAGGAATAACTATAGAATCAACAAAATAGTTAGAACCTTCTTTAGGAATCACGTAAGCTAAATCTGGATTCTCATCCATCATTACCATTGCATCGCCTGCCCAAGCAACCATTAAAGCCGCCTCACCATTAACCATTTTTCCTTTCCCTTCATCTCCAACATATGCAAGAACTAAAGGTGCTTGCAAAGTTAAGAGTTGTTTGGCTGCTTCAAGTTCCTTTTCATCTCTTGTATTCATGGAATAACCTAATTTTTTAAGAGCAACCATAATCGAATCTCTTTCACTATCATACATAAATATTTGTCCTTTATAGTCTTCATTCCATAAGATATCCCAACTATCTACTGTTTCATCTACCATTTGTGTATTGTATAATATACCTACAGTCCCCCACATATAAGGGACTGAGTAATTATTTGGTGGATCAAAGGGTAGGTTTTTAAACTTATCATCAATCTTATCATAATTCTTTAACAATTGTTTATCTATCGGCTCTAACATCTCTCTATTTATCATTTTTTCAATCATATAATCTGATGGGAATAAAATATCATAGTTTACATTGCCCGGTTCAACTGTAGCATACATTTCTTCATTATTTGCATACTCCGAATAAATTACCTTAACGCCAGTTTCTTTTGTAAACAGTTCATTTACTTGTGGATCAATATAATCTCCCCAGTTATATACGATAAGCGTCTCTTTCTTTGATCCACACCCTGTAAGAGTACTCACAAGCAAACTTACTGCTATAATCCCTCTCATAATCATCATCCATTTTTTCATTCCTTTAATCTCCCTTCCATAAATTAATCTCATTCTGGCTCTACCCTTTAATCACTCTGACGTAAACGCTTTGCTTTTACTTTTTGATCAGCTCTTAAATTCATTATGAGCAGTATACTTATAATAGTAACAAACATAATAGTAGAAATAGCATTGATCGTTGGATTAACGCCCTTACGTGCCATAGCATAAATCTTAATAGGCAAAGTATCAACACCTGCTCCTTTGTTAAAAAAACTAACAACAAAATCATCTATTGATAGCGTAAAGGCAATAAAAGCACCGGCTATAACCCCAGGCATAATCTCTGGAAAAATAACCTTTTTAAAGGCATACCACGGTGTTGCACCTAGATCCAGTGCTGCCTCATACAGATTATAATTCATTTGTTTAAGTTTTGGCATTACCGAAAGTATTACATAAGGTATATTAAATGTAATATGTGAGACGATTAGCGTTGGAAGTCCAAAAGGTAATTTAATAACCGAAAAAAGCATCATCAGTGAAATACCTATTACGATATCTGGACTTAAAAGCGGAATATATGTAATATTCATCACAACGTTTTTTTGCCAACCTCTCATCCGATTAATACCCATCGCTGCAAAAGTGCCAATGATAGTCGCCACTGCTGCTGAGGTAAGTGCAATAATAATCGTATGCATAAAAGCTTGTTGAATCCCTGCATCATGAAACATTTTAGTATACCAATCCAATGTAAAACCATTCCACACTGGAAGCTTTGAGTTATTAAAAGAAAAAACCATAAGCAATATAATTGGCGCATACATCATAACTAAAATAAAAGCCGTATATATCTTTTTTATAAATTTCATCAAAACAATCCGCCCCCTTTATCTAAGGAGTCTTTTTTAGACATAAAGGTCAGAGTAACTAGTACAATGATCATCAAAATCATTGAAACAGCTGATCCAAATCCAAGGTCTCTTGTACGAGTAAATTGTTCCTCAATGATATTACCTATCAACATAATTTTGCCACCTCCTAAAAGCCTTGTAATAAGGAACGTGGTTAAGGCAGGCATAAACACCATAATAATGCCTGTTATAACCCCTGGCATACTTAGGGGTAAAATAACTTTTCGAAATGTTGTCACTTTATTGGCTCCTAAGTCATATGAAGCTTCAACTAAACTTAAATCTATTTTACAAAGCACATTATAAATAGGAAGTACCATAAACGGAAAAAAGTTATAGACCATGCCAAATACAACGGCGCCACTCCCATATAGAAATTGGATAGGAGACAAGCCAAGTACACCTAGTATACTATTAATGACCCCATTATTTTCAAGCAAACTTGCCCATGCATACGTTCTAAGTAAAGAATTCATCCACATAGGTAGTACAACAAGTAATAAAATTATTTTTTTTTGAGACATCTCTTTTGTACTTAATATCATAGCTAGAGGATATGCCATAATTAAACAGATTACAGTACTGACACATGCAAGCTGTATAGACTTCAAAAGAGCTTTTATGTAGTAATCTTCAAAAAACTTTTGATAACTGCGCAAGGTAAAGTGACCTTCTTCAAAGAAACTAAAGTACACAATCAACATTAAAGGAACAATGATGAAAAGAGATGCCCATATTAAATAGGGATAGGCTAAAGATTTTCTATGCATACACTGTACTCCTTTTCATAATATGAATGTCCGCTGGTATGATAATGAGTCCCACTGTTTCACCCACCTGTGACATTGTAGTGGAATGAACCATCCATAGGAATTTCTCCCCTTTGATAAGCATTTCATAATGTACCCCTTTAAAAGTAACAGACTCTACACATCCACTTAACATCCCTTGTTCCTTAGAAACAATTTGAATATCTTCTGGTCTTACGACAACATCAACAGGTGTATTTTCACCAAATCCAGCATCTACACATTCAAACACATAATTATGAAACTGAACCTGATAATCTTTAAGCATTATACCTTCTAAAATATTACTTTCTCCAATAAAATCAGCTACAAAAGCATTTTTAGGCTCATTATAAATATCAACTGGTGTTCCTATCTGCTGCACTTTACCTTCATGCATAATAGCAATAGTATCTGACATTGTCAGAGCTTCTTCTTGATCATGTGTCACATAAATGAACGTAATACCTATCTTTTGCTGAATTTTTTTAAGCTCCAGCTGCATACCTTTTCTAAGTTTTAAGTCGAGGGCCCCTAGCGGCTCATCCAGAAGAAGCACATCCGGTTCATTAACTAATGCTCTTGCAATAGCAATTCTTTGCTGCTGCCCGCCGCTCAAAGAATCAATAGATCTTTTTTGAAAACCTTTAAGATTAACTAGCTCTAGAATCTCATCGACTTTCTTTTTAATAAGCTGCTTGTCTAACTTCTTGATATTTAGTCCAAAAGCTATATTGTCTTCAACATTCATATGTGGAAACAGTGCATATTTTTGAAATACGGTATTAATTTTGCGCTTATAGGGAGGTAAGGTTACAATATTTTTTCCTTCAAAGAATACATCGCCTTGACTAGGTTCTTCAAATCCCCCAATAATCCGAAGGAGCGTTGTTTTACCACACCCACTGGGGCCAAGTAAAGTAACAAATTCATTGCGCCTTATATACATACTAATATCTTTTAAAACTTCTGTATGATCAAATGACTTAGATATATTTTTTAAATCAATTATATAATCCTTGTAGGTTTCTTTAGCATTCATATTCTTCTCTAACTCCTTTAAAAACTCGGCGGTGTAGCAACCCAAAGTATTGTTGCTCTTGTTTTACCAGTATTTTGCAAGTAATGATTACTTGTAGGCCTAAAATAAAAACTATCTCCCTTTTTTGCCTTAAATTTTTTATTGCCTAAATGCACATAAATATTTCCTGATACGACATAGCCAAATTCTTCTCCTTCGTGGGGTGCATCAATAGTCGATTTGCCCCCTGGCTCTATATTGATAAGGATAGGCTCCATGTCATTTTTCTGAGCATTTGGTATGAGCCATGTAATCATATTGCCATCTTCTTTATCTTCTTTTTCAAATACATCCTGTTTCGTAAAAACAATTTTTTCTTGACTGGATTCATTAAAAAAGTCTTTTAAATTGGTCCCTAAACATTCTAATATGTCAATTAAAGTCGCGATAGATGGAGATGTAAGTCCCCTTTCTACTTGAGAAATAAAACCTTTTGAAAGTTCACACCTATCAGCAAGTTCTTCTTGTGTCAATCCATTTTTCTTTCTTAATTGGTTAATCTTTGCGCCAATATCCATAGGTATATCTCCTTTACTCTATTTTTTCTATAGTTAAATAAACTTTTTGTTTACTAGCATTAAACTCATTCTTAAAAATTATACCTATTAATAACGCAAAGGTCAATAAGTATAAGTAAAAGTTTAGTCTATCTATCTTTTTTATTTATATCTTTAAAGCAAAAAGAAGCACTTTTAAGCGCTTCTTTTTGCTTCTTTCTTTTTTAAGTTCATTAAACATTACCAATCCAAGGTTTTTGGATCATTTCTTTTGAACTATTATACTGACTGATGAGTTTCAAAAGATTTAACTCAGCTTCTTGCTTTGCTGTTACTTGCTTATCATATTCTATGACACTTATTAACTGGTTACGATAACGAATTTCTGCGGTTCTTAATTTTTTATCCAGCACTTCAAGCTGTAAAGCTGACGAAGCTATTTGTTCTTCTAAGCTAAGTAGAGAGGAATAACTATTGATTAAAGACTGCTTAAGCGTCTTTTGTGTATCTTCTAACTTTAGGGTTACTGTCTCTGCTGCAGTTTTATTGGTTAAATAATCCGCATAAAATACTGGGAAGTCCCCCTCTTTAAGAAGATTATCTTCTTTAAGTTTTGCAAGCTCTTTATCATATTGAAGATAGATACTTATTTTGCTATTAATATAGCCTTCTGTTGATCCTATAATCCTAAAAGTTTCATAAGGAATAGTGTCTTCTAAAGTATATCTTGTAAGGTCTTTTCCTGTAATAATTTTGAAATAAACCTGTGCATTTTTTAACTCTTCTTCTTTAGTCTGCTTACTGCTCTTTAAATTAATAAGTTCGATCTCTTTACTTTGATACTGGATAGGATTTACAAGGCCTTTTTGACTTTTGATTGCCATTTGTCTAAGCTCTTTTGAATGAATATCTATGTTTTTACTGAGTAATTGTATTTCTTTTTGCAAAATAATGATTGTATTGTATTTATTTGAAATGTCATTTGTGATTTGATCTTCTAGCATCTTTTTTTGCTGCTCATTTTTTGCTTTATTTAAGTAAAGACTTTGATATTGGTAATAAGTAGCGCTATTATTAAGTTTAAGTTGTTCTCTTAGGGCTTCATGTTCCTTGCTGTTAATAGAAACTTGTGTACTATAAACAATAGCTGATTTTATGGCATCTTCTAATTTAAGCATAGGATTTTGCTCAGCTGCATAAAGCGGCATAGTAAGTCCTGCTACGGCACTTATAAGAACTGCTGCTAATCGTACTAAATAATTCTTTGCTTTCATTTTATCACTCCTTTATTCAAATCTTAATGCTTCTATTGGATCAAGTTTGGCAGCTTTATACGCTGGATAAACGCCAAATACGAGGCCTATTACACTAGAAGTTCCTACAGAAAATATAACCATACCTAATGTCATTTTAGCCGTCACTGTAATAAGGCTGGCTATTAAGAGTCCTCCTATGTATCCTATTAACAGGCCTATAATGCCGCCTACCACTGTAAGAATAAGTGCCTCTATTAAAAACTGACTGAGGATTTGTTTATCTGTAGCGCCTAGTGCTTTTCTTATGCCTATCTCCCTTGTACGCTCTCTTACGGTTACAAGCATAATATTCATAATACCTATTCCCCCTACAATTAAAGACACCGCCGCCACGAGACTTACGAAGATATTAAGCGTATTGATAATATTATTAATTTGGTCAACTTGCTCTGTTAAAGTAGATACTTTATAAATGTCTTTTTTCCCATGTCTTTTTTCGAGTATTCTTTGTATAGAATACGTATAATCATTGGCATCATAAGCATCTTCAATAACGATTAAGCTATCGTAACTTCTTCCATCTCCATAGCCAACTATGCGATCCACTGTTGAAAAAGGCATATAACAAAGTAGCGGTATCTGATCTATCGGTACAAAAGAAGGAATCTCGCTTTTAATAATACCAATAATCTCAAATGATTGAGGTTCGCCACTGATATTAAGTTCAACAGTCTTTCCCAAAACATACTTAGAACTTGTGCGATTATACATCACTCTCGCAAAGTTAGTATCTACCACGACCACATTGCTTTTAAGACCTTCATCAACCTCTGAAATCATTCTGCCTTCAATAACTTTAAAAGACTGTACTTCCCCGATATTATAGGGTATTCCAAATATCATGGCATCTTTCGTATTCTTTTTATAATCTTTGGTCGTTGCAAAATAGCCATTATGATAATTCATCGTCGTTTTTACTTCTGGAATTTCCCCAAGAACTTCTAGGTCTTCCTGGGTAATCATATTCTCTTCTGTATATTCTCTGGTATTAATTTCTATAGTTCCCTTACCCATTTGCGAAAATTGATCGTTAAAATACGCTTTAACCCCTTCACCAACACTTAGTATAATAATAACCGCACCTATACCAATAAACATTCCGAGCATTGTAAGGAAGGTTCTTAGTTTATTGCTTTTAAGCTGACTAAATGCACTTTTAATGGTTTCATTCATGCTTAATCCTCCCTTTCATTATTCATATCTCAGTGAATCTACCGGATCAAGTCTGGCTGCTTGATAAGCTGGATACACCCCAAATATTAATCCTATGGCTGTTGATGTACCTACCGAAAAAACAATCATGCCGAGTGTCAGCTTAGCTTGTATATTATACATGCCACCAACAACGATAGACCCAATATAGCCTAAAAGCATACCAATAACACCCGCAATAACGGTCAAGATAAGTGATTCTATAATAAATTGCCTTAATATTACCTTATTAGTGGCACCAAGGGCTTTCCTAACACCTATTTCCCGAGTTCTCTCTGTAACTGTTACAAGCATAATATTCATGATCCCTATCCCTCCTACAACAAGAGATATCCCCGCTACAGCACTGATAAATAGTGTAATCATATTGAGCATATTGTTTGCCATGTCTATCATGTCTGCCGCACTTGATACGGTATAGTTATCCTTTTGAGCATGTCTTCTGTTTAAAAGAAGACGTACTTGATTAGTCACTTCTTTTTGATCATAACCTTCTTTAATAACCCCAGCAGCACTAAATACCTTTGACTCATTTTGGACAATAATATCTAATGTTGCTTTTGGAACATACAAGGGGTACTGAGTTAACATACGTTCTAAATGGTTTTGTGAGGCATTACTTGGTGCACTGCTTTTATACACCCCGACTATCTCAAAATTCTCTATTTGATTATCTACGATAACTTCAATACTTTTTCCAAGGATATTTCTATAATTTGTTTGTCTTAAAATAACCTTAGCAAATACATCGGACACAATGACAACCTTCGCTGCTATTTGTTCGTCTTTTTCTGTATGTAATCTTCCTGCTATTAAATCTATTTTTTTCATAGTGGTTGTATATTGTGGTTCTGCGCCCATTAAACTAACTTTTTTAATCTCTCTATTTCTGTTATAAATAGATCCCTCTTCCCACACAGTGCCTTTAATGGCTTCAATCTCTGGCATAGACTCAATAACGTCTAAATCTTCTTGTGTAATGAGTAAGTGTGAGGAAGTATCTTTAATACTGACTTGGAATGCTCCAAGACCAATATCACTATAAAAACCTTTTGTGTACTCTTTAAAGCCAGCACCTAAAGATAAAATCATAATGACTGAACCTACCCCAATAAACATGCCCAGCATCGTCAAAAAGGTACGGCCTTTATTGCCTAGTAGTTGCTTAAAACCAAGCATTATACTTTCTTTTAAATCCATCTTCAGACACCTCGCCTATTTATTATCGGTGCATCCTCTATGATAATACCATCTCTAAATACAACTTTCCTTTTTGTATACTGTGCGATATCAGGTTCATGCGTTACCATAACTACCGTAACGCCTTCATTATTTAAATTTTGGAAAATATTCATAATTTCTACGCTGGACTTACTATCTAAATTACCTGTTGGTTCATCTGCTAGAATAATCGAAGGATTATTAACTAATGCTCTTGCAATAGCCACTCTTTGTTTTTGACCTCCAGATATTTCATTTGGGGTATGCTTAATCCTATTTCCAAGCCCCACTTTAATAAGTGCGTCTAAAGCTCTTTCTCTTCTTTCTTTAGGCTTTACTCCGCCATACATCATAGGTAACTCCACATTTTCTACGATTGTAAGTTTTGGCAGAAGATTAAACGCTTGGAATACAAATCCTATTTTTTGATTTCTAATTTTGGCATATTCAGTATCTTTAATCTCTGAAACATTAACCCCATCTAATATATAAGTGCCGCTTGTCGCATGATCTAGACATCCTAATATGTGCAAAAAGGTTGTTTTACCTGATCCTGATGCGCCCATAATAGATACAAACTCTTCTTTTTCTACTTTAAAATCAATATCAAATAAGGCTTGTAATTGAAGTTTGCCATTTCTATAAATTTTATTGACTTTTTGTATATCTATCACTGCACATCACCTGTCTTTTCGTAAGAGACTTTCATTCCTTCCTTCAAAAACTCAGTTGGATTAGCTACTATTATTTCACCTTCGTTAAGATTATCTGCTTCTACATATAACCCATTATTTAAACCTTGCACGACCATTCTCTTTTCAAGGGAACCATCTTCTTTGATAACATATACGTAAGAATTATTATCATCATCTTCAAGGGTCGCAAGTATTGGAATAATACTTACTGCTTCTCTTGTTTGGGTAATAACTTTAACATCTACTGTAAACCCTGGTTTAATAATAGTTCCTGGATCCGATACTTCTATTTCGATAGGAATATTAGCATTATTAGCCCCCTTAGTTGCAGCGCCTTGTTCTCCAATAGCTACTGGAGATACTTTGGTAACTTTGCCATCTACTTCTATTGTTTTAGACCCTGTATACTTTATTTTAGCATCTAATCCTACTATTAAATCTGCTGCATAGTAAGGAGAAATACTACAATTAATAATCAACTTACTTGGATCTATTATTGTCATAAGCCGCATACCTTGTGTGATAGGCATACCTTCTTCTGTTGGTGCTTCAATAATAACGCCGTCCATAGGTGCTAGTACTTGTGCCCCTGATTTCTTTACATTATTTTCCATAGCAAAAATCTGGGCCTGAAAGTTTTTGATCTCTGACTGTTTACTTGTAATACTTTGTTTTCTGTTTGGATCTTGTATTTGATTGAGTAAAACACCTAAATGATATTCTGCTGTTTGTTTACTTATACTTGCAGCTTGTATAGCTTTTTGTGCAGATGCAATGGCTGTCTGTGTACTATCTGCTTTTTGTTCTAGATTAGCAAGTGCCGTTTTTGAGTCATCTATTTCCTTTTGTGCAATAAGTCCTTCACTAAATAATTGAAGCTGCACTTCGTGGTCTTTTCTTTGATTTTTCAAGTCTCTTTCTAAATTTTCAAGATTAGTTTGTTGAGTGTCTAACTGATCTTTTGCATCTTGTTCACTTTTCTCTGCTTGAACCAATGCACTCTGTGCATTTAAAATCTCTTGTTTTGATCCCCCTGTGATAAGTAAATCTAATGCATCTTGAGCAGCTTTAAGCTGCAGTTCGAGGGTTTCTAATTGTTTCTGCGTTTGTTCTTGTGTATCTGTATCCAAAGTAAGCAGTATATCTCCAGCTTTAACTGTGTCTCCTACTTTTTTATGTATTGTAACAATTTTATTATTAGCTTCTGCATAAATTGTTCGGGTGTGTTTTGCTTCTAATTCGCCACTTGAAGAAATTCTAGTTTGTATATCATCTTTTTTAACCGTTTCTATTTTTACACGAGGCCCGCTTTTAAACCCTCCTATCTTATCTTCTGTCTTAGGTTTTTTTGCAATAGCAACAGCTATAAAAGCTAGCATTACTAGAGCTATTAAAATAACTATCCACATTTTTTTGTTTTTCATAATAATCTCCCCATTTTTATAATAAATTTATATAGTGTGTTCATTTTTATAAACACCATTTTTTAATACTTCAATATATTTATCAAATCCTGAATGCTCTTCATCTAAATCATGCTCACCAACGCTCGACTGTATACTATTCATTTCAATATGTCTTTTTATTAAGGCTTCAAACAACGTAGAGGTAATAAACAAAACATCTTCTTTAGTAATACCTCTTCTTAATTTTTTTTCATCTAAATAGCATATTAAATGTTCTTGTAAAATAGTATCATCAAGTAAATAATATTTTTTAAATAGCTCATTTGTTTCCAAAACAGTTTTCATCGGTTTCATAAAGAAGTGCGTAACAATATGACTTTCTTCTGGATATTTTATAAAAGCTTTATGTTTAATGATAGATATCTTTTTTAAACGATTATAAAAATCCTTGTCCTCTATGTGCTCTATAGCTTTAAGTATATTGTCATTAATAATCGTAATGGCGTAATCTAAAACATATGCATAGAGATTTAACTTATTATTAAAGTAATTAAATAAGCTTCCTTTAGAAATACCAGCATTATGAGCTATCGTGTCTGTAGAAGCTCTATCATATCCTTGAATAGCAAATTCTTTTATGGCTGCCTTAAGTATCGCTCCTTGCTTTTCATAATTTAAATTTAGAAACTTATCATTCATCCATTTAGTCACCTTTGATTATTTATTTAAAGTAGATTTTCTTTCTCATGGTGCTGACTCCTCAGTCATATGCTATTATATTCCTATTTGACTTATTAGTCAAGAAAATTCAACCATTTGTATTGTATTGACTCATTATATTTGCACATAGCAAAAAGACTACAAACTATAGTTTGTAGTCTTTTATGCCCGAGACCGGAATCGAACCGGTACGAGGGTTAGCTCGCAGGATTTTAAGTCCTGTGCGTCTGCCAGTTCCGCCACTCGGGCACGTTGATTTGGCAGCCACCTACTCTCCCGGCTCGTCTCCAAGCAAGTACCATCGGCCGACTAGGTCTTAACCTACGTGTTCGGTATGGGAACGGGTGTGTCCCCTAGTCGCATCGCCACCAAAAATATTGGGAATAAATTTCCTTCAGTCTTCCGACTTCGTCTTGCTGCAAATCTAAACAGCTTTCTTTGAATGAACGGTCGAAACTCGCATGCGCTCAAACAGTCTCCCTAAGTACCATTCAAATAAACCTGTAAGATTTGCTACGCAATACTACGTAGTCAGCCTTCAGGATATTTATTCCCTCTACGTGAAAGGAATATCCAGCCCCAAAAACTTAACTTATTGGTTTTTAAATAAATGATTAACCTTAGGCTTGACGAAATGCCTATTCCAAATCTTGCGTTTACTTTGTAAACTTAAGATTTGTCATTTGGACTAAAGTTTATTAAGAACAAAAAATTTTCTTTTTAATTTTGTGTTCTTTGTATTCTCAAAAACAAATACTACGATGTATTTTTTCATTTAACCTTGTTTTTTTAGGTCAAACCCTCGAACCGTTAGTATTGGTCACCTACATGTATTACTACACTTACAGCTCCAACCTATCAACCTCATAGTCTCTAAGGGGTCTTACTCCATTTCTGGATG
>NZ_FMMP01000018.1 GCF_900095725.1 Cellulosilyticum sp. I15G10I2 | reverse complement strand
CGCCTAAGGCAAAACCAATGACTGGGGTGAAGTCGTAACAAGGTAGCCGTATCGGAAGGTGCGGCTGGATCACCTCCTTTCTAAGGAAAATGACTGAGTATGGTTACTGTTTTATTTTGAAAGTTCATTTCATGAACTTTCAACCTAGATTCTAGCTCGTCAGAGCGCAGAAGATAGGGTGTAAGTATAGACAACCTTATCTACTTAGATTATCTAAGAAAACTAAGTGAGTCCATACACTTTGTACTTTGAAAAACAAATACTACGAAAATAAGATTTTAAACTTCAAACTACATTATGAGCACAGACGATGTGTAAGTAATGGTGTAAGGAAATGATAAAATCTACAATTTAACCGAAAATATTAAACTATTCTTTTAAAACAAACTTTGTTTGTTTAGAATAAACAAGGCACTTATTCCTATAATTTATTATAGAGATTATTTGACCATGATGGTGCATTCGTGCATCAATCATAATTAGGTCAAGCTACTAAGAGCGTAGAGTGGATGCCTTGGCACCGAGAGCCGATGAAGGACGCGATAAGCTGCGAAAAGCT